>JBJMQN010000718.1:0-3883 GCA_045802665.1 Myxococcaceae bacterium
ACGCCCAGCTTCTCCGCGTTCTCCTTCGCGACGGCCACGGCGTCCTTCGACAGATCCACCGCCCACACCGAAGCCTGCTCGCGCTCAGCGGCGATCGTCACCGCGATGCAGCCCGACCCCGTGCACAGATCCAGCACCCGGCACGGCGCGTCTTTCGGCAGCTTCTGCAGCACCGCCTCCACGAGCAGCTCCGTCTCCGGCCGCGGGATCAGCACGCGCGCATCCACGTTGAACTTCCGCCCGTAGAACTCCTTGAAGCCCACGAGGTACTGCGTCGGCTCACCGTTCAACCGCCGGGCGATCAGCGCTCGGTAGGTGGACAGCTCGTCCTTCGTCAGCGGCCGATCCAGATCCACGTAGAGCTTCACGCGAGTTATCTGGAGTACGTGCGCGAGCAGGATCTCCGACGTCAGCCTGGGCGCGTCGATGGACTTCTTCTCGAAGTGTCCCGAGGTCCAGGAGAGCACGCGGCGAATCGTCCACGGCTCCTCCCGCGTTCCGGCGCTCTGCTCGCTCATGCGTACGGCGATTTCCCGCCGGTCTCCTGCTTGAGCGCTTCCGCCTGGTAGTGCGTCCGGCACGCCGTCACCACGTCCTCGATGTCGCCGCCCATCAGGGCAGGGAGGTTGTGCCGCGTGTAGCCAATGCGGTGATCCGTCATCCGATCCTGCGGGAAGTTGTAGGTGCGGATCTTCTCGGACCTGTCACCCGTCCCGACCTGCCCTTTGCGAGCGGCGTCGCGCTCCGACCGGATCTTCTCCTGCTCCATGTCGTAGAGCTTGGAGGCGAGCATCCTCATCGCCATCGCGCGGTTCTTGGTCTGGCTCTTCTCCTGCTGGCACTTCACCACGATGCCGGAGGGCTTGTGCGTGAGGCGCACGGCGGAGTCGGTGGTGTTCACGCTCTGGCCGCCGGCGCCCGTGGACCGCATCACCTGCATCTCGATGTCCGCCGGGTTCAGCTTCACGTCCACTTCATCCATCTCAGGGAGAACCGAGACGGTGATGGTGGAGGTGTGAATGCGCCCTTGAGTCTCGGTCGCGGGAACGCGCTGCACCCGGTGCACGCCGGACTCGTACTTGAGGGTGCTGTACACGTTGTCGCCGGAGAGGGAGAGGGTGGCGCTCTTCACGCCGCCTGCGTTGCCCTGCTCGATGTCGACGAGGTCTGCCTTCCAGCCGCGCTTCTCCGCGTAACGCAGGTACATCTGCATCACTTCGCCCGCGAACAGGCCCGCTTCGTCGCCGCCGGCGCCCTGGCGGATCTCCACCATCACGTCCTTCTCGTCGTTCGGATCCTTCGGGATGAGGAGGATCTTGAGCTGCGCTTCGAGCTCGTCTCTCCGCGCTCGAAGGGGACCGATCTCTTCCTTGGCGAGGTCGCGCTCTTCGTTGGAGCCAGCCATCCACTCATCGACCTGCTTCAGGTCCTTGAGGACATCGCGGTACAGGCGGAACGTCTGCACGAGCTTCTCGAGCTGCGACCGCTCCTTGGCGACCTTCTGGAGCTTGCCCGAGTCGGCAAGAATGTCCGGGTTCGAGAGGTCGGCCTCGAGGCGGAGAAACCTCCGCTCCACCTCTTCCAATTTATCGATCATGAGACGTGGGCTCGCCTTCTGCCCTTAGAGGGCGGGAATCGCAAGCGGGCAGATCGCGGGTAGAGTCCCCGGCCCAATGTTGCTCGCAAAGGGTAGACGCACCGGGGTCTTCGCGCTGGCGCTGGTTGGCACCGCGACGTGCGTGCTTGCGTGTCTGGACTCGAAGTACGGACGCGACGGGGCCTGCTATCTGGACACCGCTTGCAACGATGGCGGCCCGCCGGTCGTGGACGGCGGCCTGCCTGGCGAGGATGGCGGCGTCGTGTGCACCGAGACGTTCACCGACGATCTCTTCTTCGGCATCGGTGACATCACCCTTCCTCTCGGCGGAGGCGGCGAGTTTGCGCCCACGCTCTCGACCGAGGCGGCGCGCCTGTGCGTGTTGCGGCTGAACGACATCGCCTGTGCGCCCTTCGAGCTGTATGTCCAGCCGACCTACCAGCCGCAGCTCTTGAGCTCGGATGCGGGGATTGCCAAAGACCCTTCGCTCACCCGCGACGGGCAGTGGCTGTACTTCGCGCTCGTGCCCACCGGCCTGCCGGGCGGTCATCTGTACCGGGCGCGCTGGGACGGCGACTCGGGCTTCGTCGATTCGCAGCCCATCCCCATCCCTGGAGACCCGCTCGTCACCGGGCCCGAGATCTCGGCGGACGGCGGCGAGCTGTTCTTCGCCTCGCCCGACGATGCAGGCATCTCCCACCTCTACGTCGTTGCGATGGGTGCCTCCGGACAGGTGCGCGGCGCGCCATCGAGACTGTCCTTCAGCTCCGACTCCGCCAACGACTACAGCCCCGCGATCAGCGACGACGGCCAGTGGCTCGTGTTCGACAGCACGCGCGCGGATCCCTCGCTCGATGCGGGGCGGGGCGTCTTTGGTTCACGCCGCCTCTGCGGAACGACCTGGTCGACGCCCAGGTTTCTCAACGTGATCGCGAAGGAGGACGCGTGCACGCCCGGGCCCTGCCCACTTCCTGCCAACGCCTCGTTCGGGCCGTACGGCTCACTCATCTTCGACCATTCGGACTCAGCCGATCCGGCGAAGTCGGACCTGTTCATCGCCGAGCGCCGCTTCCAACCCGATGACGGCCTGCCAGAGCCCGGCTGCACGATCCCGTCGATGGTCCCGGAGTTTTTTGCGCCGTCGAATACCCCCATCGCGGGTGAGCCGAATCAGCTCGACGACGCACCCACCTATTCGGCGGGGACGGGGGTTCTCTGCGTCAGCGGCGCCGACACGCTGCCCACGCCGACGATTGGGATCTACTGTGCAGTGCCGGGCAACAGCCGAGTCCTCCAGACGGAGCTTCCTCATTCGAACGGCCTCGACGCTTCGTTCGCGACCCACGCTTCGCTGAACGCCACCGGCGACAGGATGTACTACGCGGTGTTCGAGCCTGACGCAGGAAGCTCTCTCGCGCTGGCCCGCGCATCCGGCGTCACGACGTTCGGCAATCCGGTACCGCTGCCCCTGACGCCCCTCAATTTCAAGAGCACCGTCGACGGTCCCGAGCTCTCTCCCGACGGAGGCCGGTTGTATTTCTCCAGCCTCGGCATCCCCGGCCATGGGGCGGATCTGTTCTGGGTCACCCTCGATGGGCAGGGCATGCCGTCTTCGCTTCCGCATCCTGTCATTGCGGTGAGCTTTGACAGCCAGGACGGGGGCCTTGAGTTTCAGCCGGCCATCCCGTCGGACGGACGATGGCTCTTCTATTCACGCCAACCGGTCGACGTCTCCCGCATCTGGGCAAGCGCCACGGATTGCCGCGGCGGATGGCTTCCCCCAACGCCCGTCCAGGTTCCCGTCCCCACGACGTGCGGCACCGCGTGCTCCGGAATCGTGCGCGTGGACTTCGGGCCGAATGACGGACTGCTCTACGACCTCAGCACGAGCGGCGCGCTCGCGGACTACGACATCTACTTCGCCCCGCGCGATGCCGGTGACTGAACCTCCGGTTCCTCGATGGGGAAGCGCGCTTCTTCGCCGTTCCGGTAGACCGCCGAGCACGCCCTGTTCTGCCCTCCACAGCCGAAGGCACCACCACTGACGCGGGCGCACCTGTGGGTTCTTCCGGCGCACGCCGTCTCGGCGCGATCGCCATGTGGTCCCCGCGTTGCAGTCTCTGGGCGCGTCATGATTCAGCTCTGCGACAACCCATCGTGCACGGGGCGTCCTCACTGCCGCGCCGAGGACGTTCCGAGGCTCAGGCGGTTGCTCGAGGACATTTCACTGCTGTCGCTCTCCGGCAGCTTCCGCTCGGCAGCGAAGCGCTTCGCGGAGCTCCGGCA
>JBJMQN010000719.1:0-3046 GCA_045802665.1 Myxococcaceae bacterium
CGGAATGCAGCGCATCGGCCGGGCGAGCCATCAGGTCGGCGCTGAATCCCGCGGCGTCATCTTCCCCAAGTACCGTGGAGATCTCGTCGCCTGCGCCGCGCTGACTCGCGCGATGCACGAGGGCAAGGTCGAATCCACGCGCTATCCACGCAATCCGCTGGATGTGCTCGCGCAGCAGCTCGTCGCGATGGTGTCGATGGAGAGTTGGGACGTCGATGACCTCTATTCGCGCATCCGCCAGTCCTCGCCTTACGCCGAGCTCTCGCGAACGGTGTACGAGAACGTGCTCGACATGCTCGCGGGCCGCTACGTGAGCGACGACTTCGCGGAGCTGAAGCCGCGCATCACGTGGGATCGCATCGGCGGAACGCTGAAGGCGCGCGAAGGCAGCAAGCGCGTGGCGATCATCAACGGCGGGACCATTCCGGATCGCGGGCTGTACGGCGTGTTCCTCGCGGGCGCGGACAAGAAGGGCGCTCGCGTGGGCGAGCTCGACGAGGAGATGGTCTTCGAGAGCAAGGTGGGCGAGACGTTCCTGCTCGGCGCGTCGACCTGGCGCATCGAGGAGATCACCCACGACAAGGTGCTGGTCTCCCCCGCGCCGGGTCAGCCGGGGAAGATGCCGTTCTGGCACGGTGACTCCGCGACGCGGCCGCTGGAGCTGGGACAGAAGATCGGCGCGCTGGTGCGGAAGCTGCGAGCGATGCCGCCGTCTGCCGCCGCGGATCTCCTCGTGCGCGATCACGATCTCGACATGGTCGCGGCGCAGAACCTGCTCCAGTACCTCTCGGATCAGGACGCGGCGATCTCCACGATCCCGGACGACAAGACGCTGGTCGTCGAACGCACGCGCGATGAGCTCGGCGACTGGCGCATCTGCGTGCTGTCTCCACTCGGCGGACAGGTGCTGGCGCCCTGGTCGATGGCGGCGATTGCTCGGGGACGGGAGCTGCTCGGGCAGGACATCGAGGCGATGTGGACGAATGACGGCTTCGTCGTCCGCGTACCGGAGTCCGACAATCCGCCGGAGATTTCCTTCCTGCTCCCGACGGCGGACGAGGCGGAGAAGCTGGTGATGGAGCAGCTCGGGGGCTCCGCGCTCTTCGCCGCGAAGTTCCGCGAGTGCGCGGCCAGAGCGTTGTTATTGCCTCGCCGTCATCCGCAGCGCCGCGCTCCCCTCTGGCAGCAGCGACGCCGAGCGGCGGATCTCCTCGCCGCTGCCTCGAAGTACCCGTCGTTCCCGATGCTGCTGGAGAGCTACCGGGAGTGTCTGCGCGACGTGTTCGACATCCCCGCGTTCACCTCGGTCTTGAGAGACGTGCAGGCGCGGAAGATCCGCGTCGTGACGGTGGACTCCGTGACGCCCTCGCCGTTCGCGAGCTCCATCCTGTTCGGCTTCGTCGCGAACTACATCTACGAGGGAGATGCGCCACTTGCGGAGCGGCGCGCGCAGGCGCTGGCGATCGATCAGTCACAGCTTCGCGAGCTGCTCGGTGAGGTGGAGCTCCGTGAGCTGCTCGATGCCGATGCGATCGCGGAGCTGGAGGCGGTCGCTCAATGCGTGGACGAACGGTACCGGGCGAAGAGCCTGGATGGCGTGCACGATCTGCTGCTCCGAGTGGGCGACCTCACGAAGGAGGAGCTCTCGAAGCGGAGCGTGTCGGCCGAAGTCGCAAAGAGCATCGACGCGCTCGTGCAGACGCGGCGTGCGATCGCGATTCCTCTCGGCGGCGAGACGCGCTTCATCGCGGTGGAGGATGCGGCGAGGTATCGCGACGCGATCGGCGTGCCGCTGCCGCCCGGCCTCCCCGAGGCGCTGCTGCAGCCGGTGCCGGATGCGCGGGGAGATTTGCTCGCACGCTACGCGCGCACCCACGGGCCGTTCACGACGGATGAGCTCGCGCGGCGCTTCGGTCTCGCTCGCGCCGCAGCGGAGAAGATGCTCCGCGCCCAGCACGCCGCGGGTCGCATTCTCGAGGGCGCGTTCCGTCCTGGCGGCCGCGAACACGAGTGGTGCGATCCGGAAGTGCTCCGCCAGATTCGACGGCGATCGCTGGCGAAGCTGCGGCATGAAGTCGAGCCGGTGGATCCGCCCGTGCTGGGACGCTTCCTCGCGAGCTGGCACGGGCTGCTTCGCAAACGCCCCGGCCTCGATGCGCTGCTGGACGCAATCGACAAGCTGCAGGGCATTCCGCTTCCTGCTTCCACGCTGGAGTCGGAGATCCTCCCCGCGCGAGTGGAGGGGTATCTGCCGGGAGATCTCGACGCTCTCGCGGCGGCGGGAGAGGTCGTGTGGGTGGGCGTGGAGCCGCTCGGCGAGCACGACGGTCGCGTGGCGCTGTTCCTCACGGATCATCTCGCGACACTGAAACGCCAGTCCCCTGCGCCCGAGCTGACACCTCGTGAGAAGGCCGTCGTCGAATTCCTCGGAAAGAGCGGCGCGTCGTTCTTCGATGCCATTCACCAGGCGTCGGGCGGCGGATTTCAGAATGAATCGGTGGACGCGCTCTGGAGCCTCGTGTGGAAGGGCGTCGTCACCAACGACACCTTCCGAGCGCTGCGCGCGTACCTGCGGCCCTCCTCAGGAAGAGATCGCCGCACTCCCGCGACTGGAAGAGCGTTCCGATCTCGCAGGGTGTCTCCCGCTTCAGCCGAGGGACGCTGGGCATTGGTCGACAGCCGGAGCACGCCAAACGTCACGCCGACTGAATGGAGTCATGCGACGGCGCAACAGCTCCTCAGCCGCTACGGCGTGGTGACGCGCGAGGTCGCTCAGGCGGAAGGGCTGCCGGGCGGCTTCTCCGCTGTGTACGACGTGTTCAAGCTGCTCGAGGAGAGCGGCCGCATCCGCCGCGGCTACTTCGTGGCGAACGTCGGCGCGCTGCAGTTCGCGCTGCCGCACGTGCTGGATGTGCTGCGATCGCTGAAAGACGCCCCGGACAAGCCGGAGCTGCTCACGCTGTCCGCGGTGGACCCGGCGAACCCGTACGGCTCGGTTCTGAAGTGGCCGGAGCTGCCGCAGATCGACGGGGCGCGAGGACCGACG
>JBJMQN010000720.1:0-21102 GCA_045802665.1 Myxococcaceae bacterium
ACCTGCACTGCCACCTGGATGGCTCGATGCGGCTGTCCACGATCCTGGAGCTCGCCGACACGCAGAAGGTGAAGCTGCCTGCGGACACCGAGGACGGGCTCGCGAAGGCGATTCACATGGGCGAGAAGTGCGGGAGCCTCGAGGACTACCTCGTCGCGTTCGACGTCACGCTCTCGGTCTTGCAGACGTACGAGTCCCTCTACCGAGCGGCCTACGAGCTCGCCGTGGACGCCGCCAAAGAGAACGTCCGCTGGCTGGAGGTCCGCTACAGCCCGGCGCTCCACACGCAGCAGGGCATGAAGATGACGACGATCGTGGACGCGGTGCTGGAGGGCCTGCGCGTCGCCAAGCGCGAGACCGGCATCAAGACGGGCGTGCTCATCTGCGGCATCCGGCACATCAACCCGCAGACGTCCGTGCGGCTCGCGGAGCTCGCGGTGGCGTACAAGAACCGCGGCGTGATCGGGTTCGATCTCGCGGGCGCCGAGCACAACTTCCCCGCGAAGGATCACAAGGACGCGTTCCAGCTGATCCTTAAGAACAACGTGAACTGCACGGCTCACGCGGGCGAGGCGTACGGGCCGGAGTCGATCAGCCAGGCGATTCACTATCTGGGCGCGCACCGGATTGGACACGGGACGCGGCTTCGCGAGGACGGCGATCTGCTCAACTACGTGAACGATCACCGCATCCCGGTCGAGGCGTGCTTGAGCTCCAACGTGCAGACGGGCGCGGTGGCGGATCTCAAGAACCACCCGCTCAAGTTCTATTTCGACTACGGCCTGCGGGTGACGATCAACACCGACAACCGGCTGATCACCGACACGACCGTGACGAAGGAGCTGTGGCTCGCGCACAAGGAGTGCGACGTGTCGCTGGAGGACATCACGACGATTCTGGTGTCCGGCTTCAAGAGCGCGTTTCTGCCGTTTCGGGAGAAGCAGGATCTGCTCGCGTCGGTGAACCAGGAGATTCAACAGGTCCTGCAGACCTTCAGTAAGCGGCTGAAGAGCGTGAAGACCACGGGCTAAGGTGCCGGGCCTCATGCCCGATCAGCCGCGACGCCCCACCCCGGAACAACACAGCCGCTACGCCGACGCCTTCCACGAGAGCCTCACCCTGAAGCACTTCGGCGTGAAGATCGCGTTCGAAGCCGAGCGCGTCATCTGCAACCTGGATCCGATCCGGCCCGAGCAGCGCGGAGGCCTCGGCACCGATGCGGTCAACGGCGGGGTGCTCGCGGCGCTGTTCGATCTCGCGATTGGCTGCACGCCGGCACTGCTCGATCCTGCGAGGCGGACCGCGACGATCTCGCTATCGATGCACTTCGAACGGCCGGTCATGGGCAACAAGCTCCGCGTCGAGGCGAAGATCGACAACGCGGGCAGCTCCACCATCTTCAGCTCGGCGATCGTGTACGACGAGCACGGTCACGCCTGCGCGCATGCGCACGGCATCTCGCGCATCGGGAACAAGCCGTGGGCGGCCGGGGACAACCCCGCGATCAACTGACGCGCGCCGACGCTCCACCGTCAGCGAAACAGGGTCGTGACAGGCCGAACGGAGCGCTTTGCCTGCCCGAAGAGCGCTCCATACGGTGCGCATCCCTGACGCGACCGGAGGCCCTCGTCATTCAAGGGGGCGAGGACCTCCCCGCGTCCGGGATTGTGAGCTTCCGCATGCGCCGCCTCATCGCAGGACTTCTCCTCGTCGCCGCCGCGTTCGCGTGCGGCACCGCGCCTGGGACCGAACCGGACGACGATGGCGGCAATGCCCTGGCAGATGCAGGGAGCGGCGGCAGTGGCGGCGACTCGGGGACGCCGAACATCCGGAGGATCAGCTCGCTGTCGATTGAGCCGAAGTCGCTGTCGCTGAGCGTCGGGACGATCGGCGGCGTCAGCGCGATCGCCACGTTCGATGACGGGACGACCTCCGACATCTCGGGCACCGTGGAGTGGATCGTCTCTCCACCGAACGTGGTGGACGTCTCGCTGCTGTCGATGGACGACAACCTCGTGAAGGTGCAGGGGCTCGCGGCAGGGACCGCGCAGATCACCGCTCGGACCGGCTCTGTCACTTCCGATGCGTGCTCGGTGACGGTCGCCGCCGCTCAGGTCGCCGACGCAGGCACCACGGTTCGTCCCGAAGTCCGCGCGCTGTGGGTCACGCGCTTCGCGTACAACACCGCGAGCGACGTTCAGACGCTGATCAACAACGCCTCGAAGGCGGGCTTCAACGTCATCTACTTTCAGGTGCGCGGCAACGGCGACGCCTACTACCAGTCGGCGCTGCTCCCCTGGGCGCAGAAGCTGTCGGGCACGCTCGGCAAGGATCCGGGTTGGGATCCGCTGCAGACGGCGATCACCGCCGCGCACGGCAAGGGCATGCAGCTGCACGCGTACTGGAACGTTTTTGCAGGCTGGACGACGCCGGCCGGCTGCGACACCAGCACGGCGGGCTGCACGTGCTCGCCGACGCAGGGGCTGACGGATTCCTGCACGCTCCCGCCCGCATCGCCCGCTGGCAAGCCGAACCACATGCTGCACGATCATCCCGAGTGGATGGCCGTGAACGCCAACGGCAAGAGCGCGGACACCGAGTACTACTGGTTCTCTCCCGGCAACGCGGACGTGAGGGCGCACATCGTCGCCGCCGCTGACGAGCTGCTCACGAACTACGCAGTGGACGGCCTGCACCTGGATCGCATCCGCTACGAGGGCACGGACTACTCGCACGACGCAGCCTCTGAAGCAGCGTACGCAGCGCTCCCCTCGCCGAAGCCGACCTGGCAGGACTGGGAGCGGAAGAACGTGAGCGACACCGTCGCGGCGATCTACGCGGTGATGAAGCAGCGCAGGCCCAACGCCGTGCTCTCCGCGTCCGTGTGGGGCATCTACAAGCCGCTGCCCGGGTGCAACACCTCGCAGGGCTACGGCAACTACTACCAGGACTCGGTGGGCTGGATTAAGGCCGGCAACATCGACGCGCTGACGCCCATGATCTACTGGGACATCGGCAGCGGCTGCACCGACTGGGCGAAGCTGCTCGACGGATTCATGGCTGGCGCGAACGGACGCCACATCGTCGCCGGCATGCACGCGCTGGACAGCAACACCGTGCAGCCCGCGAAGATCAAAGCGCGCATCGAATACGCGCGAAAAGTCGGCGCCGCCGGGACTTCGCTCTTCGCGTCGAGCTACCTCACCACCCAGGCGCAGTGGGACAGCTTCAAGAACCCGGACGGCGGCGTGTACCTGCAGGACGCCGGCTGGCCGACGATGCCCTGGCGGTAACGATGCTGACCCTCACGCTCCTCACGCTGCTCGCCGCGCCGCCGCAGTCCCCTCCCCCGCTTCCGGAGAAGCTCGAGCTCGCGGTGCACGACGTGTTCGCATTCACGCCGCCGTGCAAAGTGGAGAAGGTTTTCTCGACTCCCAGCGCCGTGTCGGTGAACACGGAGAATGGTCGCGTCCTGATCATGGGCGAGCGCGTGGGCTCTGGCACCATTCAGATCGTCTGCACCGACGCTCTCCCAGCGCACTCGGAGCCGGCGGGCGTGGACAAGGCAGTCATCACCTGCCCGCCCGGAACAAAACCCGACGTCTACGAGAAAGCGACCGGAGAGCGGATTTCCAGCTGCCTCGTCGAGAAGGAGCTCTCGGTGGCGGTGAACGTCCTCGCCCTTCCGCCCAAAACGCGCCCGGTCGTGCACGGTACGGGCGGCCCCAGCGGCACGAACAAGGACGATCCCAGGCCCGACGCCGTTCACTGGAACTTGCTGTTCCTCGGTGAGGCGCGCGTGTTCTGGCCTACGTGCGCGGTCTCGAAGATCGCGGCGAGCAACACGCCCGCGACCATCGACCCCAGTGCCTCGGGGACGCTGATCGCGAAGACCTTCACCGAGGGTCGCACGGTTCAGCTCGCCTTCTGCAACGACGGCAAGCGGATGGCGGTCCCTATCTGGGTGCTTCCTTGAGTGCCATCTGATGGCGTTCATGAGCGGACGCCTCTGACGCGCTGCTCCTAACCGGCGCCTTCCGCTTCGACTTCTCTCCTCTGGACCGGATAGAAGGCGCCCTCATCCATGAAGCTCGGCACCCTCAGGAACGGCTCGCGCGACGGCGAGCTCATCGTCGTTCGCCGCGACGGGAAGTCGTACGCGTCCGCGAAGCACGTCAGCCCTACCCTGCAGGCGGCGCTGGATGCGTGGAGCGAGGTCGAGCCGAAGCTGCGCGAGCTCCACGACGCGCTCGAGCATGGGAAGGGTGAGGACAAGCCGCTGGACGTGAGCCAGCTGATGGCACCTCTGCCTCGCGTCTACGATTGGGTGGATGGCAGCGCGTATCTCAACCACGTGCGGCTCGTTCGCAAGGCCCGCAACGCGGAGCCTCCTCCGACCCTCGAGACCGATCCGCTCGTGTACCAGGGCGGCGGGAGCGAGATGCTCGGGCCCACGCAGGACATCGTGCTCGGCGACGAGGCGTGGGGCTGCGACTTCGAGTCGGAAGTGGCGGTCGTCCTCGGCGACGTTCCGCAGGGCGCGAAGAAGGAGGATGCGCACAAGCACGTCCGGCTCATTCTCCTCGCCAACGACGTCTCGCTGCGGAACCTGATTCCGAACGAGCTCGCGAAGGGCTTCGGCTTTTTTCAGAGCAAGCCGGCCACCGGTTTTTCACCGTTCGCGGTGACACCAGATGAGCTCGGCTCGGCGTGGAAGAACGGGCGCGTTCATCTTCGTCTCCGCACCACGCTCAACGGCAAAGTGGTCGGCGACACCGACGCGGGCCCGGAGATGCATTTCTCGTTCTTCGAGCTGCTGCAGCACATCGCGAAAACTCGCAGCTTCACCGCGGGCTCCATCCTCGGTTCGGGCACGGTGTCGAACGAGGATCGCTCGCGCGGGATCAGCTGCCTTGCGGAGATCCGGATGATCGAGACGATTGAACAGGGCAAGCCCGTCACGCCGTTCTTGAAGTACGGCGATCACGTCGAGATCGAGATGAACGGACTCGATGGCCGAAGCCTGTTCGGAAAGATCTCTCAGAAGGTCGTGCGGCCCGGCGGTGGTGGAAAATGAAGCTCTACAGCTATTGGCGGAGCAGCTGCAGTTGGCGCGTTCGAATCGCGCTCGCGTTCAAGGGGCTGCCGTTCGACTACGCGCCCGTGAACCTCCTCAAAGGTGAGCAGTCAGCCGAGCAGTATCTGCAGATCAACCCGTGGGGCTCCGTGCCTGTGCTCGAGGACAACACGTTCCGGCTGAGCCAGTCCCCGGCGATCCTCGAATACCTCGAGGAGGCGCACCCCACCCCGCCGCTGTTGCCGAAGGATCTCTACCTCCGCGCCCGCGCCCGAGAGCTGAGCCAGCTCATCATCTCGGGCATCCAGCCGTACCAGAACCTCGCGGTGCTCAAGCACGTGAAGCACGAGCTCCACGGCGACGACAAGGCCTGGGCGCAGAAGTGGCTCCGCAAAGGGATGCACGCGGTGGAGCTGCTGCTCCGGAAGAGCCACGGCACCTTCAGCGTTGGCGATCAGGTGACCATCGCCGACCTCTGCCTCATCCCTCAGCTGTACGGCGTCCGCCGCTTCGGCGTGGACGAGCACGAATTCCCCACCGCGCTGAAGGTCGAACGCGCGTGCGAAGTGCTGGAACCTTTCAAGAACGCGCACCCGGATCTGCAGCCGGACGCGCAGCCTGCTTAACGGAGAGCCGCCATGCCGAAGGTCGAATCGCTGGGCATCAAGAACCTCGAGTCCGTCAATTGGTACGTGAAGGATCTCGATCGCACGCGGCGCTTCTACGTCGATCAGCTCGACTTTCAGGAGATCGGCACCACGTCCGAAGAGCTCCAGAAGAAGGGTAAGCAGAAGGCCATCGCCTTCCGAGCGGGCGACGTGGTCCTCAACTGCATCCAGCCCACCGGCGAGGGTGGCCGGGCCGCACGCTGGCTCCGCAAACACCCCGAAGGCGTGGGGACGCTCAACTTCGAAGTCGAGGACATCCAGCGCACCTTCAAGCTCCTGGACTCGCGCCGAGCGACCTTCATCGACGACGTCCAGCGCCACACCGATTCACGCGGCGGCAAGCTCGCCTTCTTCTCCATCACCACGCCGTTCGGTGACACGACGTTCCGCTTCGTGCAGCGCGACGGCTACCGCGATCTCTATCCCGGCTTCGAGACGTACAGCACGCCGAAGGGCGGCAAGAACCGCTACGGCTTTCAGGGCGTGGACCACGTCACGTCGAACTTCCAGACCATGGAGCCCATGCTCCTGTGGATGGAGCACGTGATGGGCTTCGAACGGTTCTGGAAGATCCAGTTCCACACCGAAGACGTCGCGGCCGCGCAGGACCACGGCTCTGGCCTCAAGTCGGAGGTCATCTGGGATCCGGTGTCCCACGTGAAGTTCGCGAACAACGAGCCGCTCCGGCCGTTCTTCAAGTCCTCGCAGATCAACATCTTCAACGAGGATCACCGCGGCGATGGTGTGCAGCACCTCGCGCTCGCGGTGAACGACATCCTCACCACCGTGAGAGGCATGCGCGAGCACTCCGGCATCAAGTTCATGCCGACGCCCGGCACCTACTACGACGCGCTGCCGGATCGGATTGAGCGGCTCGGCATCAAGAAGATCGACGAGCCCATCGACACGCTCCGAAAGCTCGAGGTCCTCATCGACGGCGACAAGGAGCACCAGTACCTGCTCCAGATCTTCCTCAAGGAAGGCGCGAGCCAGATGAACGATCCTTCCGCGGGCCCGTTCTTCTACGAGCTCATCCAGCGCAAAGGCGATCGCGGCTTCGGTGGCGGCAACTTCCGAGCGCTGTTCGAGAGCATCGAACGCGACCACAAGGCGCAGGGCCGCATCTAAGGAGTCCGAGATGCTCGAACGGCGTCAGGTCGGAAAGGTCCCGAAGAAGCACCACATCCAGCTCCGCGACGAGGGCGGCAAGCTGTACTGGGAAGAGTGCTTCACCCAGTGGGGCTTCGATGGCCCGTTCACGATCAGCTACCACGTGAACGCGCCGCACCGGCAGAAGCTCGCCGAAGTGCCTCACGGCTGGGAGCTGCCCGTCGACGCCGGGGCCGGGCGGAAGCTCTCCAAGCGCCACTACCTGACGCCGAAGCTGCCCGCGAAGAAGGGCGCGCCGATCGACGCGCGCGTGCCGCTGCTCTTCAACGACGACGTGACGCTGTCCTTCGTCACGCCGACGGAAGCGGACCCGGTCTACTTCCAGAACGCGGATGGAGACGATCTGTTCTTCATTCAGGAGGGCGCCGGGATTTTGCGCACTGCCCTCGGCGATCTTCGCTTCGGCAAAGACGACTACGTGATGGTGCCGCGCGGGCTGTTGCACCGGTTCATCCCCGACGCCGGCGAGCAGAAGTGGCTGTCGATGGAGTGCCCCGGCGGCGTGAAGATCCCCAAGCAGTGGCGCAACGAGTACGGGCAGCTCCGCATGGACGCGCCGTACTGCCACCGCGACTTCCGCCACGTGGAGTTCAAGGGCCCCTCCGACGAAGGCATCCGGAAGCTGCTCGTGAAGCGCAACGGCGAGTTCCACGGGTTCGAGTACGGAGATTCGCCGCTCGATGTCGTGGGCTGGGACGGCAGCGTCTATCCGATCGCCTTCCCCATCCTGAACTTCCAGCCGCGAGCGGGCCTCGTGCACCTGCCGCCGGACTGGCACGGGACGTTCGCGACGAAGGGCGCGCTCATCTGCTCATTCGTGCCGCGGATGGTGGACTTCCATCCCGAGGCGATCCCCTGCCCGTACCCGCACTCGTCCATCGACTGCGACGAGTTCCTGTTCTACGTGCGCGGCAACTTCACCAGCCGTCGCGGCGTGGGCCCCGGCAGCATCAGCCACCACCCGGCGGGCATTCAGCACGGTCCGCATCCGGGCGCGTACGAAGCGTCCATTGGCACGCGCGAGACGAACGAGCTCGCGGTGATGCTGGACACGTACAAGCCGCTGAAAGCGACGAAGGCCGCGCTCGGCGTCGAGGATCCCGGCTACCAGAACAGCTTCATTCCGTAGCTTCGGCTCAAGGCTCCACGGCGACCGACATCTCGAACGCGCTGTCGAGGTTTCCGCCCAGCGGCAGGTTCGACTGCAGCACGATCTGCTGATCCGTGGGCGTGTTGTTGACGAGCCGTGCCTTGGAGAACGTCCAGTTCAGGTACGTCACCGTGCCGCTGACGAGATCGCAGATCTGCGCGCCGTTTCCCTGCAGCGCGGTGAGCGTGAAGCTCGCGCCACTCGTCGTGTCCGTCTTCATCGCGAAGTCGATCACCGCTGCCTTCCCGGCCGGCAGCAAAAAGCCGTAGTGCGCCATCGAATCTCCGCAGATGCGGGAGAGCGAGCCGCACACCTGATCGCACGCGCGGGAGGTACCGGTGAGCTTCGCCAGCGCGGTGGCCGTGTTCAACGACGTGCTGCCGGTGTTGAACTTGCCGTTGTTGTCCTGCGTGGTGACGGTCATCGAGTAGTTGATGGGCCCGCTCAGCGTGTCCGCGAGGTAGACGTCGGTCGGATTCGCGCAGGCGAAGATCTTCCCGGGCGCGGCGAGGCTGGACGTCGTCGATGTCGAGTTGGGCGCCGTCTTGATGGCGCTGACGAGCTCGGTGAACGTGCTGTTGCGGATGGCGAGGCGATAGTTCGCGCCGCCGGAGGCCGTGGTGGAGAACGTCCCGTCCACACGCACGCGCTGGTTCGCGTTGACCGTGACCGGCAGCGTCGTCGATGTGCCGGACGCCGCCAGCTGCCCGCTCACCGGTGCGCCCGTCGTCGAGGTCGTGGGCACGCCGCACAGGTTCACATCCAGCGGGAACGCGGCGCAGTCCGACGGCGCGGTGTTGTAGTTCGTCTGGCAGGTGAACGGGCTCTGGCACGTCCCGCCGCTGCAGAACTTCTGGCTCGGGCACACCACGCCGCAGCCGCCGCAGTTCAGGTTGTCGCTCTGGGTGGGGATGCAGGAGCCGCCACAGAGCGTGGACCCGGCGCCGCAGCCGCAGCCGCCGCTGATGCACGTCATGCCGTTGGTGCACGCGCGGCCACACACTGCGCAATTGTTGTTGTCGGACGAGAGCGTGACGCACGCGCCATTGCACGCGCTCTGTCCGGACGGGCAGCTGCAGACACCCGCCTGACAGGTGCCGCCGTTGCAGGAGCGGTTGCAGCCGCCGCAGTTCGCGTTGTCCGTCTGCGTGTTCACGCAGCTCGTGCCGCAATAGGTGAGGCTCGACGGACATGCGCAGGCGCCGTTCACGCAGTTGCGCCCGCCGCCGCAGACATTGCCGCACGCGTTGCAGTTGGCCGCATCCGTCTTCACATCCACGCACGCTCCGCCGCAGGGCGTCTTCCCCGCCGCGCAGCTGCCCTGCACGCACGTGCCCGACGCGCAGGTGTCCCCGACGCCGCAGGAGGTGCCGCAGGTTCCGCAGTGCGCCTCGTCCGTCGAGGTGTCCACGCAGCCATCCGCACCGCAGTCCGTCTTGCCGGTGCCGCAGGTGCACACGCCCGCGCTGCACACGCGGCCGCCGTTGCAGGCCACGCCCACGCACGCTGCCTCGACGCAGTTGCCCGGGTAGCAGACGGAGAGTGGATCACACGCCTGCGAGCCACACGTCTGCGTGAGACACGCGCCCTGAGCGCAGCGGGTGCCCGAGCTGCAGACGTTGCCGCAGCCGCCGCAGTTCTGGTTGTCGGTGTCGCCGTCCACGCATGCGCCATTGCAGGAGGTCTTCCCCGGCGCACACGCGCAGACGCCGCCCTGGCACTCCTGGCCGCCGGTGCAGACGATGCCCACGCACGCATCCGCCACGCAGCTCCCCTGAAAGCAGACCGAGAGCGGGTTGCATTGCTCGCTCGCGCAATTCTTCGGGAGGCAGGTGCCGTTGGCGCAGCGGTCCGTGGCCGCGCACGCGTTTCCACACGCGCCGCAGTTGCTCTCGTCCGTGAGCGGATCCACGCAGCCGCCGCCGCACGCGAGCCGGTTCTCGCCGCAGACGCAGACGCCCTTGCTGCAGCTCTCGCCCGAAGGACAGATGACGCCGACGCACAGCTTGTCGGTGCACGCGCTCTGGAAACAGACGGAGGCCGGATCGCAGGCGTCGCCCGGGCAGTCCTTCTGGAAGCAGGCGCCATTCGCGCACGCGGTACCTTCCGCGCAGGCGACTCCGCAGCTGCCACAGTTGTGATCGTCAGTCTGGAGCTTCGCGCAGGATTGGCCGCACGCGCTCTCGCCGTCGCCGCAGCTCACCGAAAGGGGAGCGACCGGCGCCTGGCTGGAACAACTCTCGAGGAGGACTGCCACCGCGACCACGAAGAGCGCGCGACGCATGTGGCAGTGACGTTAGCCCGCCACGGGCCCCGCAAACGAATCGAGCGGCGAGTCAGAGAGACTCACCGCTCGATTCCCCCTTGCTTCTTGATGCGTACCGCTCAGTGCTTCTTGAAGAATCCGATGAACGACTTCACCGCGGAGGCGAGCTCGGAGAGGTCGTGGAAGAGGCCAGTCGCCGTCTTCACCGTGCTGTCGGTCTTGTCGAGCACGTTGTTCGCGCCGTCGATCACCTTGCCCGCGTTGTCGAGCGCGTCATTCGCACGGTCCCAACCATCCTTGTGCTGAACCGGGGTGGTCGTCGCGCGGTGGGTCGTCGTGGCGCGGGTCGACGTCGAACGGGTCGTCTGGGGAAGGACGGTGGAGCGGGGCGCGAGAGCGGAGACGGAAGGCATTTGGGAATCCTCAGCAGGTGAGAGTCTGTGAGAATTCTCGGGTCCTGAGGAATCGCGTTGTTTTGATCCGCTGTCAGGCCCGTTGACGATCTCCGGGATTTTCCGCGGCCTTTTCGAGCGCCTTTTTCTGCTGCTCCTCGAGCACGGTCAGCCAGTACTGGCGGCCGTAGTACTCGCTCATCCGGCCGATCAGCTTGCCGCGATGAAAGAGCAGGAACGCGGGCACGCCGAACAGCCCGAAGCGCCGGGCGAGCTCCATCTCCACGTACGCGTTCACCTGCACGAAGCGGATGCCGTTGGGGACCTTCTCCAGCAGCGCCGGGAGATCCGCCTTGAACACGTCGCAGTTGGGACAGTCGTCGCCCCAGAAGTAGGCGACGACCAGTGCGTCGTCCTCGCGAACGATCGCGTCGAAAGTCTGTCCGTTGGCTTCTCGCACCGGGAAAACTTAATCCCGGGCTTCGCTGCTCGCAGCCGGAGTCAGGAGAGCTTGAGGCCGAGCTGCAGCGCTCGGAAGTCGTCCTTGCGCAGGCCTTCGGTCTCGCGGCGGCGGCGCTCCTGAGCGAGCCGGGCCACCTCCACCTGAATGTCCTCGCGTTTCTGCTCGGCGTTCTTGTGGCGCACGTCCGCGGCGAACGAATTGAAGAACGTGAAGATGGAGCTCAGGTGCAGCCACTTGCCGATGAGCGACAGCAGCGAGGGCGCGTCCTTCGGCGCGGTGGGGTCCAGCTTCTGCTCGTTCTGCGCGAGCAGGACCGCGTTCTCCTGCGGCTTCTTCTCCACCACCGCCTTCGCCTCGTACACCAGCGACCGCTGCTCTTTGCGCAGCTCCACCAGCGCGCGGAGCTTCTCTTTGCGTTCGGCGGCCTGAGCGGGCGACTTCGGCGGGTATTCGGACTTCAGCTCGGCGGAGGCCTGAGTGATCTTCGCCTGCAGCGCGTCCTGCTTGCTGACGAGCGTCTTGATCTTCGTCTTGTCGGACGCGGAGATGTCGTTGCGGTCCGCGAACTGCTTAAGCATCTGAGCGCGGTTGTCGAGCCGCTGGTGCTTCCACTTGCCCTCGAGGTGATTCACGCGATCGCCGATCTGGCCCTGCACCTCGTTCATCTGCGCCTGGATGGCTTCTGCGCGGGTGCCGGGCTGCAGCGCCGCGGCGGCGAAGAAGTTCTCGGCGTAGTCCTCGTCGTTGGCGATCTTTCCCCACAGCGCCTGCGGGCTCGCGGAGACAGAGACGCTCTTTGCCTTCGGGGACAGTTTCTCGGCGGCGTTGGACGCGGTCCCGGTGAAGGCGTTCTCGGCGGAGGTCGACGTGCGCTTCGCGGGGGCGGCAGGCTGCTTGCTGTCGGTTCGCGCAGCGGCGTTCGCGGTACCCGAGTTCTTCCGATCGATTCTGACGGTCATAGCTACGGCAGAGCGTAGATCAGAGCGGGCGCGGGCTGAAAATCGGCGATGCGGGAATGAGCCGCCTGGGTGGCAGTGGAAGTTTCCGCTGTCTACATGATCCGCGGCGCAACCTCTGGCCCGTGCGGATCAGAGCGGACGGGTCCTCACGTCATCACAGGCGGCGCGTCGATCTGCGGCGTCGAGTGAGGCGGCGGTGCCTCGGGCGTATTCGGTGGCACGCGGGGCAGCTCGCGTTCCGGCTCCTGAGGCAGGTTCGGGAGCTCGCGCTCGGGATTGCCTCGACGGGTGGGCAGCTCGGGTTCGGCATCTGGCTGCCCAGGAAGCTCGGGGCCGGTCTCTCCGGGGTAGATGCCCGGCTGCTCGATCTCGGTGTTCTCGATGGCCATGCAAGGCAAGCTGATCATCGGCGCAGGCGGTGGCAGCGCAAATGGCTCGCTCGAACGGCTGCTTGCCTTAGGCGGGTCCCCGGTACGAAAAACTGCGCTACAAGCGCGCCCGTGCTGCGCATCATTCCGCTCGGCGGTCTCGGGGAGATCGGCCTCAACGCGATGATCTTCGAGCTGGGCGACGAGATGCTGCTCGTCGACGCCGGGCTCATGTTCCCTCGCGACGTTCACGCGGGCGTCGACATCATCCTTCCCAACTTCGAGTACCTCCAGGCGAACGCGCACAAGCTGAAGGCGGTGGTCCTCACGCACGCGCACGAAGATCACCTCGGCGCCCTTCCCTACCTCTTGCGCGATCTCCCCGTGCCCGTCTTCGGGACCAGGTTCGCCACCGAGCTGCTCCGCTACAAGATGCAGGAGCTGGACGTGGAGACGGACGTCCACGAGATCTCCCCCGGCGAAGTCATCAACCCCTCGAGGAACCTCCGCTTCGAAGCCGTGCGGATGTGCCACTCCCTGCCGGACGCCGTGGGGATCCTCGTCAACACACCGGGCGGCAGCGCGTTTCACACCGGCGACTGGAAGCTCGACGACGCGCCGCTGGACGGCTGGACCACCGATCTCGAGAGACTCCACCGCGCCGGCGACGAGGGACTCGACGTCCTGCTCTCCGACTCGACGAACGCCGAGGTCACCGCGCACACGCCGTCCGAACAGCTCGTCGCGCAGACGTTCGAACGGCTCTTCCGCGAGTCACCCGGCCGCGTGATCGTGTCGATGTTCGCCTCGCACATCGGCCGCATGCAGGCGGTGATGGACCTCTGCGCGAAGACGGGCCGAAAGCTCATCCTCTCCGGGCGGACGATGCAGCGGAACATGGAGCTCGCGCAGAGGACCGTGCACCTCAAAGTTCCGCCGGACGTGCTCGTGGAGATGAAGGACGCGGGCTTCTTCCCGCCCAAATTCCTGGCGCTGCTCGCGTCCGGCTCTCAGGCCGAGCCGCGCAGCCACCTCGTGCAGATGAGCGGCGACGAGTTCCCGCTCAAGTTCGAACCGACGGACCTGGTCATCCTCTCCGCCCGAGCGATCCCGGGAAACGAGCAGGCCATCGGCGACATGATCGACCGCATCCTCGCCCACGGCGCGAAGGTCGCGTACTGGCGCACCGAGCCCGGCGTGCACGTCTCCGGACACGCGTCCGCCGTCGAGCAGAAGAAGCTCATCACCACCGTCCGCCCGAAGAACTTCGTGCCGATCCACGGAGAGCTCCGGCATCTGCATGCGCACTTGAAGAACGCTCGCGAGGCGGGAATCGCGGACGACTCGATGCTGCTCGCGAGAGACGGCGACGTGCTCAAGCTGGATCAAGGAAGGTTGCGCCTCGACGGCACGGTGCCGGTGGGACGGCTCTTCCGCGATCGCGATGGCATCGGCACGGTCGCAGAAGAGGTCCTCAAAGAGCGCGAGAAGCTCGCGTACGCGGGCGTCGTGATCGCCGTCGTCGTGATCGATCGCGCGACCGGAAAGATCGTCGCCGGGCCGCAGCTTCAGGGACGCGGGGTGACCGACGAAGAAGCGCACACGTTGGAGCGTGGCGCGGACGAGGTGCGATCGATGCTCGAGGAGACCTCGCCGGTCCTCCGCGCCGACGACGCGTACATGAAGGACGAGCTCATCCGCGCCATCCGCCGCCTCTTCAAGCTCCGGAACCACAAACGCCCAACCGTGATGCCCGCGATCGTGAAGCTCTGATAAAGGACGGCCTCATCCGCCATGCCCTCGTTCGACGTCGTCTCGAAGATCGACCTGCAGGAGCTCGACAACGCGATCAACCAGACGCGCAAGGAGATCTCCACCCGCTACGATTTTCAGGGCACGCACACGGTCATCGAGCTCACGCCGGACAAGGGCGCGGTGATGCTGAAGACCGCGGACCCCGACAAGCTGAAGGCCGCGCGGGAGATGCTGCTTGCAAAAATGTCCAAGCGCGGCATCCCGCTCCGAGGCATCAAATTCGGTGATGAAGACAGCGCGGCCCTCGGGCAGATAAAGCAGGCGCTCACGCTCCAGCAGGGCATCTCGGTGGAGAAGAGCAAAGAGCTCATCAAGCTGCTCAAGGACAGCAAGCTCAAGGTTCAGGGATCGATCCAGGGTGACTCGCTGCGCATCACCGGCAAGAACAAGGACGATCTCCAGGAGGCGATTGCGCTGTTCCGGAAGAACGCGGACGTGCTCGCCATCGACATGCAGTTCAACAATTTCCGCGACTGAAGAAGGTTCCCGATGTTCCGCCGCATTCTGCCCATCCTGCTGCTCTCCGCCGTTGCCCTCGCTGACGATCGTTCGGCGAAGGCGGTGCCCGCGCTGGCCAAGGCGGTGGACCTCAAGGGCTCGATGCGCGACCTGGTGACGGGCGTCGTCGTGAAGCCGGTGGACGCGGATCAGGCGACGGCCGGCTACATCGCTCGGGTGGGGTACCGGAAGGACACGCTGTACGTCGGCATCGACGTGACGGACGACAAGCTGCTCCAGGGCGACATCCTGAACCTCACGATGTTCTTCCCCGACGCGGGCACCACCGCGCGCGGCTACTCGTTCCGCTTCGCGCCGGACGGGATGCGCACCTCCGATCCTGAGACGGGGACGCCGCAGTACGCGCAGACGAAGGTTCAATCCAACGTCACTCGCAACCCCAAGGGGATGAGTCTGAAGATCGCCATCCCGGTCGCGGCGTTTCCACGGATGCCCGCGAAAGAGCCGCTGGTGTTCGACCTCTGCGTCGACTTCGAAGATCGCGACGAGATGGCGGCCTCGCCCACGAAGATCTCCAACTGCACGAGCGGCTCCATGGCCGAGCCGCTCAAGCTCCCGGACGATTTCCGGAAGCAGCTCAAGCTGAAGCCGCCGGATGCCGTCGTGGGGATCGAGCCAACGCCGGTGGGCTGGGTGGGCTTCGAGATCCTCCATCAGCCGAGCTGGATCTACGCGGACGACAAGGTGACGCAGGAGACGCTGCAGTCACTTTTCACGGAGAGCGCGGTGGATTCGCAGAAAGCGCGCGTGAACCTGCCGAAGGATCTCGAGGTCGAGAACGTGCCGCTCATCGGCATCGTCGTCGGGAAGGATCCGTACGCCGAAGATGGAAAGTGCGACGCGGACCACGAGCTGCGGGTGCTGCTCTACAGGGTGAACGGGCGCACGGCAGATCGAGTGCTCGACTGGCCAGCGTCCACCTGCCAGCTCGGCCGAGCGACCTCCATCAGCATGGATCGCGAAGGCAGTAACCAGCTCACGATCGGTTACACGAACGGGACGGTCGTCACGTTCACCTGGGCGAAAGACCACTTCGAGCGCACCGAGATCGGGCTCAAGTAGCTCGGGCCGGCCTCGGAAGTTCCGCTCGGTGCCGCCCGTTAGGCGATCCGCCCTCATTTGAGGTAGGAGAGGCCCCCCTTTTGACTCACGAAGTGGACCATGGCTGAACAGAAGTCGCTCTACATGATGACGCTCGGCTGCCCGAAGAACCGGGTGGACTCCGAGGTGATGCTGGGGACGCTGACCCAGAAGGGTTATCAGCTCGTCGCCGAGCCCTCCGACGCCGAAGTCATCGTCATCAACACCTGCGCGTTCATCGGTCCGGCGAAGCAGGAATCGATCAACAACATCCTCGAGCTTGCCGAGTACAAGAAGTCCGGCAAGTGCGAGACCCTGGTCGTCACCGGCTGCTTGAGCCAGCGCTACTCGGGAGATCTCGAGAAGGACATGCCGGAGGTTGATCACTTCCTCGGCACGTCCGCGTACGCGCAGATCGGCGATCTGCTCGCCGCCGAGGCCAGCCCCCGCGCGGTGATTCCGGATCCGGACTACATCCACGACGCCAAGACGCCCCGCATCAACAGCTCGCCCGCGTACACGGCGTATCTGAAGATCTCCGAGGGCTGCGACAACGCCTGCGCCTTCTGCATCATCCCCAAGCTGCGCGGCGCTCAGCGTTCGCGGCCGATCAAGGACATCGTCGCCGAGGCGAAGAAGCTCGCGGACGAAGGCGTCGTCGAGCTGAACCTCGTCGCGCAGGACCTGACCGCGTACGGGCACGATCTCCCCGGCAAGCCGAAGCTGCACGAGCTCTTGAAGGAGCTGTGCAAGGTGGACGTTCGCTGGATCCGGTTGCACTACGCGTATCCGCGCGTGTTCCCCGACGAGCTCATCGACGTCATCGCCACCGAGCCGAAGATCGCGAAGTACCTCGACATGCCGGTGCAGCACGCGTCCGACAAGCTCCTGCGCAGCATGAAGCGCGGCCGCGACTCGGTGTTCCTCAAGGGCCTGCTGGAGAAGATCCGCCAGCGCGTCCCGGGGATCGTGATGCGCACGTCGCTCATCGTGGGGCTCCCGGGTGAGACGGAAGAGGACTTCGAGCTGCTCAAGGAGTTCGTGAAGGAGCAGCGGTTCGAACGGTTGGGCGTTTTCCAGTACTCGGACGAAGAGGACACCGCCGCGTACGACATGGAGAACAAGGTCCCGAAGCGCACCATCGAGCGCCGGTGGCGCGAGATCATGGCGATCCAGCAGCGCATCAACCGCGAGCAGCACAAGAAGCTCATCGGCAAGCGGCTGGAAGTGCTCGTCGCGGGCGCCGCGGAGGAGTCGCAGGATCTCCTCGTCGGCCGCCACGAAGGCCAGGCGCCGGACATCGACGGACAGGTCTACATCAACGACGGCCTCGCCTATCCGGGCGAGATCGTGACCGTGGAAGTGACCGAAGCCCACGCGTACGACCTGGTTGCGAAGGTCGTCGAGCGCCCGAATCCGAAGTCGCGCACGCACAAGCCGAGGAAGCTCGCGCTGCCGGTTCTGCCGAGCAGCCGGTCGCACTGAACGGACAACTTCCATTGTGGAAGTAACCCCGGCAGCGTCGGGCGTCCGTACAGGTCGAGCCGCGGCGGTGTCGCCTCGCCGCCGGCCGTACGCGGGACCCCAGCGGAAGTGAAGACGCGTTCCGAACGGGATGTCCCCAGATTCACTTCTGCGGGTCGTCCTCAGGTCCCTCTTCGGGCGGCGTCTGCTTCTGCTGCGTCTTCGGCATCTCCTTCTTCATCATCCGTTCGATGTCGAGGAGGCGCCGCTCCATCTCGCTCATGCCGAGTCCCGTCGGTGCGCACTCGCAGCTCACGCGGCGGGTGGTCACGTCCTGTATGAAGCCGCAGTTTCCGGGGCACTCGGGCAATGCGCCGTCCTGATAAAGCGCCAGCGCGACCTTTTTCGCCGCCGCTAGCTGCTCGGCGCATTGAGGAAGCGTCTTCTGAATCGACTCCCACGGAATGCGATGCCGAAGGCTGATGCCACGATCCGCGGGCAGGAAGCTCACGCCGACCCTGCAGTCTGACGGGACCGGTACGCCTTTTTCGTCCAGCGTCTCCAGATAGACCCGCGCGCCCTCCGGAGCGTCTCGCCACAGCGTGACGACCGCGTCCACGCCGCGCGATTGAGGCAGTTGCTCCAGCTGAAAGCAGGCCTCCTCCGAGATCTCCGCGGTCCCCTTCGTCGCGCACTGCTGACGCGATCCGGCCGCGAACACGCGCGCCCTCCCGAGCAGGAGCACGCCCGCCATCGGATCGATCGTCGCCCTGAAATGCCCCCACACGTCCGCCCCGAGCACGCCCAACGCCACAGGCTTCGTCCATCCGGACAACATCTGGAGCGCCACGTGCTCGATGCCGAAGCCGGGCGAGAGCTCGAGGCCGGTGAGATCGAACGCGGCGCCTCGCTTCGACTCCTTGCCGCCGGTGACCGGCGGGAGCCCGGAGAAGATTTCGCGAGGCTGAAGCCCCGCTTCCCCCGCAGCCTGATCGACGACGCCTGACTGAATGGCCGTCAGCGAGAGCAGGAACGCGCCCGTCACCTGTGCGTTCGGCTGCGTCGCTCGCACTGCGAGCAGAGGCCAGTCCGAGTTCGGATCTCGCGTGAGGTCGATGAGGTGGAGCTCGTCGGAGCTCTGCGCCGCGGTGAGCTGGGCGACGTAGTCGTCGTGCGTCCTGGTGCGCTCCACGGTGAGCCGCCGCGTCGCGGGATCGATCGTCAGCGCGTAACGGATGAGCACGTCCGAACCCAACGTGACCGTGCAGTGCTTTTCGTCGCCGAGGAGTCCCGCTCGCAGCGCGCCGAGCGGTTTGCTGGCGATGGTCAGTGAGCTCACACCGACGAGCGTCAGCTTGCGCTCCTCGCCCGTGGGCTGCGGAACGTTCACGACCTCTCCCGAGTCCGCGATGTCACCGTTCGGGAAGCAGCCCCGGGTGACGAGCGTCAGCGGCTCCGCGTAGTCGAATCGAACTTCCGCGTACGTGCCCTGAACATCGCCAGAGACCGCGGCGCGCACGGAGGGCTCGGGCAGAAGCTGCGCGGAGAGTCCGGAGAGCTCGAGCTCGTGGCGCGCGGGCGGCGCACTGTGGTGAGCGCAGGCAACCAGCGCGAGCGCGAGGACGGCGAGACTGAAACGCACGCGGGCACTGTAGCGGCGTGCGATTTGATTCGGTGGGTGATCCGACGTCACCGCGGAGCCGCTCGCTCTGCCGGGTCAGAACCCCCGACCGCGCAGCTCCTCGACCACTCGCTCGTAGAGCGCCGCCGCGTCGTAGCCGGGCATCCAACCGATCTGCGCCCAGTGGTCCGCGTCGACGGTGCCGAACACCTCTCCCCACTGCTGCGACGCGACCGGCACCAGCCCATCGTTCGGGCCGGCCTTCTCCATCAAGTACTTGTGCGTGGGCCAGAGCAGCGGATTGGCGACGGAGAACCCTCCCGCCGCCTGCGCGAGCATCGACGCGTAACAGACCGACTTCACATCCGGGACGTCCGCGTTGAACGCCGCCATCCGAAGCGTCGTGAGATCCGCGAAGCCCGTCACGTCGAGCCCGAGCTGCTGCAGCGCCTTCATCAGCACCGGCCCAGCCCCGAGCAGATGCGTGCCGATGTCCGCGAGCGGCGTCCCCCGATGCGGCGTCCCCACCGTCGTCAGCGACGCGACCTTCTTCGACAGCCCGAGCCTGGTGATCGCATAGCGAGCGTCCAGCCCGCCCATGCTGTGCGCGACGATGTTCACCTTGTCCGCGTCGAGCTCGCGGATCGCCTGAGCCAGGCGTTCCGCGCGCAGTGCGACGGACGCGACCGCCGGAACGCGCAGCGCGTAGACCTTGCTGCCCATCGCCTCGAGCCGCGGCCTCACCCCGCGGAAGTACGCAGCGCCAGCGGGCCCGAGCTTCAACTCGTCGAAGCCCATGATCCCGTGCGCAAGGACGACCGGGTAGCGGACCCGAGGCGCCCGCTTCGCGACCCTGCGCCCGAGCTTCCGGGAACGGCGGCGGAGCAGCAGCCAGGTCGCGCTCGCCAGGAGAAGGACGAGCAGCGCTGCAAACGCGCTGATGAGCACCGCGTGGGACATCTCGGCCCACCATGCCGAAGGAGCTGCGTGCCGGACAAGGGCCGCGATGCCGAAGTGCGAGGAGATGACAGGCCGCATGGCTATCGAGCGAGCGGCACCCGCAGCGCTTCGCTCTACTTCTTTTGCCGGAAGTCCTGAACCTGCGTGCCCTCGGGCGGGTTCAGCTTGAACGTCTCGGCGTTGACGCCGGTGTTTGCCTTCAAGCCGCTGAAGGTGATCGCGTTCTCGCTGCCGTCGGGATCGATCACGGTGCTCTTGATCACCTGCGCGGTCTTCGGATCCACCTCGAGGATGACCTTCTGAAACCGCGGATCCGGCACGAGCGGATTCAGCTCGAGCACCGTCCCCAGGCACTTGTCGCACGGCTGCTGCGTGATGTTGAACTCGTCCGCGAGCTTGCCCTTCCCCCAGAGGAACGTGACGGAAGCAGAGAGCTGGTTCGTGTTGATCGACCCGACCGTCAGCATCATCGCCGCGGGGTCGTGCGCGTAGACGGTGTCGCCCGCGAGCACGAACGTCTTCTTCTCCGGCTTCTCGTACTCCCAACGCATCAGCGCCGGCTTCTTGAACGTCACCGTGCCCGACGAGGTCGCTGTCCGCTTGAACGCCTTGTAGCGGTAGTCCTGACGGAAGCTCGCGGTGAAGTCCGCCGTCTTCTCGTAGAACGCCTGCATCCTGTCCACGAGCGCCTTCACGTCCGGCGCCATCGCCACCTTCGCGACCGGCTTCACGGCCTTCGCTGCATCCGCGGTGGAACTCTTGATGCCGCCTTCAGCGACTCCGCCATCGACTGCCATCGTCAGCGCAGAATCCGCCTTCGCGTTGCCGCCGAGCGACACGCCGCCATCGACCGCTGTTTTCGCCGAGCCACCATCCAGCACTGTCTTCGGC
This sequence comes from Myxococcaceae bacterium, assembly GCA_045802665.1. Lineage (GTDB taxonomy): Bacteria > Myxococcota > Myxococcia > Myxococcales > Myxococcaceae > JBJMQN01. The sequence continues at coordinate 20,864 of JBJMQN010000720.1, forward strand.
GAGGACAGCTTCGACGCAGTCGGCTTCGGCTTCGCGACTCCTCCGTCGGCAGAGAGGAGCAGCATCAGCGTGATGGCGGTCTCAGCAAACATGGTGGTTGTTCACTCCTCAGAACCTTCCGACGTTCGCGGCGCGGCGGGATTCATCGGATGTAGGTCTTTGTAGATTCGCTTGCCCTGCTTCACGGAGAGCTTCACGAAGTGATCGCGCAGCGCCTTCGCCTCATCGGGCGCGAGGTC
>JBJMQN010000721.1:0-7231 GCA_045802665.1 Myxococcaceae bacterium
CCACCCGCGAGTGGAGCTGACTGCGGCGGGACTGCAACCGCCCATTGAGCATGCTCGGTGCGAGGTCTTTTCGGCGACTGGGTCATTCTCTGCACCCATTTCCCCTCGAAAACGCGTGTTCACGGGGCGAATCCGGTGCAGAGAATGACCCAGTCCCGGAGAAGCGGACCGGAATGGCGGCGGGCTCGCGTCTCCCGCTATCAGATGAGCGACGGCCGTGCCGTCGGGTGGTGGTGATGGCTTCTCCGGGCGTCCCCTCCATCGTCCGCAGCGATGGCAGCCGCTGGTACGACGGCGTTCTACTCGTGTAAGCGCCACCAGGCGACTCACGGAACACATTGCAGGTCGATGAGGTGCGAGTTCCCTGCGTGCGCTCGCTTCGGCCCCAGGCTCATCCACCTCGTCACCGCCCGCGATCCTTCTCCCACCTCTTCAGCGCGAGCTGCGCGAGCCTCTCTCTCGACGCTCCCGGGTTCCGCTTCCGCTCCGCGTCGATCAGCCGGTCCGCGAGCTCGTCATCTCCATCCGCGAGCTTGATCAGCTGAAGGTACGCAGACCGGCCGCCACCTCCGCGGCGGAGCGATTTTCGCAACAGGGCCGCCAGCGCGAAGAGCGCGACGACGAGGCCGACGATGAAGAGCTCGCCCACGACGGGGATCTACACCGGCTGATGACGTTCGATGATCGTCTTGAAGTCGGTTCCGGGCGGCAGGGTGCCAAACGCGTGACCCCAATCGCCGTTGAGCCGCGAGGCGATGAACGCTTCGGTGACGGCGGAGTTGCCGTGCCGCACGAGCAGCGAGGCCTGTAGCGCGAGCGCGAGCTTCTCCACGACGTTTCGCGCTCGCACTTCGATGGTGGAGAGATCTTCGAACTCGCGCTTCAGCGCATCGACGTAATTCGCCACGCGCCTGTCCTTCGTCGCGCCGAGCTCCACCTCCTCCACGAACGCATCCAACGCGGACGGCTCTTTCGCCAGCGCGCGCAGCACATCGAGGCAGATGACGTTTCCGCTGCCCTCCCAGATGCCGTTGAGCGGGGCCTCGCGATACAGCCGCGGCGCGCCGGAGGCCTCGACGTAACCGGACCCGCCGAGGCACTCCATCGCCTCGTGCGCGTGCGCTGGACCACGTTTGCACGTCCAGTACTTCATGATCGCCGTCGCGATGCGGCGGAATTGCTGCTGACGAGCGTCACCTCGCGCCGCCTCGTCGTACGCCCGAGCGAGCCGCATCGCCGTCACGGTCCCCGCCTCCGCCTCGACGCAGAGATCCGCGAGCACGTTCATCATCAGCGGCTGCTGATTGAGCACTCGCCCGAACGCCGAACGGTTCGCGGTCCAGTGCAGCGCGTACACCACGCCGAGCCGCATGCCCGCCGCCGACCCGAGCACGCAATCCAGCCGCGTGTGGTTCACCATCTCGATGATCGTCGGAACGCCTCGCCCTTCTTCGCCGACCATCCGGCCCCACGTCCCGTCGAACTCGACCTCGGACGATGCGTTGGAGCGATTGCCGAGCTTGTCCTTCAGCCGCTGCAGGTTGAAGACGTTCTTCGTTCCGTCCGGCAGGAAACGCGGCACCGCGAAGCACGAGAGCCCGCCCGGCGCCTGCGCCAGCACGAGGAACACGTCCGACATCGGCGCGGAGCAGAACCACTTGTGACCGGTGAGCGCGTACTCGGCGCCCGGGCCTTTTGCCGCGGTGATTGGCTTCGCGACGGTGGTGTTCGCGCGAACATCCGAGCCGCCCTGCTTCTCCGTCATCGCCATGCCCGCGATGCAGCCGGTCTTCTGGGACGAGGGCAGCAGTCTGCCGTCGTACTTGCCGGACGCGAGCTTCGGCTCCCATTCTTTCGCGACCTCGGGAGTCACCCTGAGCGCGGGAATCGCCGAGTACGTCATCGAGATGGGGCAGATGTGGCCCGCCTCCGCCATGCCCATCGTCATCATCATCGCGGCTCTCGCGACGTGCGCACCGGGGCGCGGCTCCTGCCACGGCAGCGCGTGAATGCCGAACTCGACCGAGGTGCGCATCAGATCGTGCCAGTTCGGGTGGAACTCGACGTAGTCCCACCGGTTGCCGAAGCGATCGTGCGTGTGGAGCTTCGGCGGATTTTCGTTCGCCCGCTCGCCCCACTCGGACGCGATGCCGCCGGAGATTTCGCCGAGCTTGCTCACCTTGTCCTTCGCCCAGCCGCCACCTTCGCGCTCCAGCGCTTCGACGAGGACCCGGTTGGTGGTGAACGCGTTGTAGCCGCTCAGCGGCGACGGCTGGTTCTTCACCTCGTGCGTGCGGTGGGTCTCAAGCGGCTTGTGGATTTCTTGTGCGGACACGGCGGTCCTCCTTCGATGAAGCGTTGGAAACGGAGCGGATGCAGAACCGGACGAGGTCCGGCAGAAGTTTTCGGATCGCAGCGGGCGAGCCACGCACCGAGAGCGGCCCCACCATCGCCTCGCCGATCGCGCCCACGACGGCAGCCGCGGCGAGCTGGACGTTCTGGCGCGGCAGCTCGCCGGTGCGGATTCCGTCCTCGAGGATTTTTGCGAAGACGTCGCGGTAGGCGCGGCGGAAAGTGAGGCGCTCGGCTTCGATTGCGGGGTCTACTGGCTCTGCGAGCAGGGCGTACGCGAGGCGGCGATTGGCGAGCGCTCGTTCGGCGAAGGTCCGCACTCCCGCCTCCATGCGTTCGATGGCGGTGGCGCCCTTCGCGGAGTCCGCCGTCACGTTCACCTCGCGCTGGGCGACGGTGCGGAAGACCTCGGAGAAGAGCTCGGCCTTCGACGGGAAGTGGCGGTACACGGTTCCAGTCGCGAGCCCGGCTTCTCTGGCGATCAGCGCGACCTGCGCGGCTCGATAGCCGCCCTTCGAGATCAACCGGCGCGTGACGTCCAGAATCCGCGCGCGATCCTGCAGGCGGACCTTCTCGGTGCGTTCGGTGGCTCGGTAGGGGGACATCGGCGGCGAAGGAATGAATCAGGATTCAGAGCTTGGAGCAACAGGGCGTCGAGCTTCGAGCGTTGGGAGGTGAGCGACTGCTGATAACGTCGCTCGCAATGGATGATCGCTATCTGGACGTGCTCGACGGGAATGGACGGACGCCTCGCGAGTGCGGCGCGGTGCAGGTCTACGTCGAGGCCGCGGTGGAGGACGCGACGTTCGCGGGGATGCTCACGCTCTATCTGCAGTCCGCCTACGAGCCGTACGCGGGTGGGACGCTCACGCTCTACGCAGAGGGAGAAGACGGGGCTCCTGCTCTGCCGGACAGTCAGACGAAGTTTCCGCTCCCGGAGCTGCCGAAGGGGCGCGTCGCGAAGTGGTCCATTCCCCTGCGGTTCCGATCGAAGGCGAAGTCGTTGACGATCGAAGTGGACGCGCCGATCTCGAAAAAGGCGGAGCGCGTGCGCCAGCCGTGGAAGGTCTTCAAGGCGCTCCGCACTCCGACGATCGACGAGTTGGATCGCGTCACCAAGGCGCCGCCGCCGGAGGAGAAGATTGAGCCGCTCGAAGGGTTCTTCACGGCGTTCGGCCAGGCGCTGACCGGTGTCTTCGGAGGGGGACGTCCGAAGGCGGAACGCTCGCCGCCCATCAAGGTTCAGGTGCGCGACGGCGTTCCGACTCCGCTGGACAAGGACTCCGTGGAGAAGGTGTGGGATCTCGGCGAGCCGATGCCGGCGCTGCCGAAACCGAGCGCAGTGACCGAAGAGCCTCCGCCGCCCGCGCCCAGCAAGCCTCAGATCGAGTAATCGCCCACGAACATCCTCGCGCCGCCGAAGTCGACGACGACCCGGTCGCCCACTCCCACGGCCAGCGTTCGGAGCTCATCCGCGGGCAGCTGCACGAGGATCCGCTCACCGGAAGGCAGCTTCAGCTTCGCGCGCACGGTTCCGCCCACTCGCGAGAGCTGTTCGATCACTCCGTGTGACAGATCCGCATCGACCGTGTTCGCGGCTCGCAGCTTCACCTCGTGCGGCCTGACGAACGCGTGGACTTCGTGACCATCCGCAGTCCCCACAGGCGCTGACCGGGACAACGGACCCACCGCGGCCTTCCCGTTCTGCACGCTCCCGCGCAGCACGTTCGAGCTCCCGATGAACGACGCGACGAACGCGGAGGCGGGATGGTCATAGACCTGATCCGGCGTGCCGGCCTGCTCCAGCTTGCCGCCCTTCATCACCACGACCTGCTGCGACAGCTCCAGCGCTTCGTCCTGATCATGCGTGACGAAGATCGTGGTGAGGTGCGTCTTCTCGTTCAACGCGCGCAGCCAATCCCGGAGCTCGATGCGCACGCGCGTGTCCAGGGCAGCGAACGGTTCGTCGAGGAGCAGCACGGCGGGCTTCGTCGCCAGCGCCCGCGCGAACGCGACGCGCTGCTGTTGCCCTCCCGAGAGCTGCGACGGCATCCGGTCTCCGAGCCCTTCCAGCTGCACAAGCCCGAGGAGCTCGTGGACGCGCTGGTCAATTTCCGCTCGGGAGAGCTTCTGAATCGAGAGGCCGAACGCGATGTTTCCGCGGACGTTCAGGTGCTCGAACAGCGCGTAGCCCTGAAACACGAAGCCGACGCCGCGCGAGCGGACCGGGACGTTCGTGCACTCGCGATCGCCGATCATCACGCTGCCGGCGTCAGGCTCTTCCAGCCCTGCGATCATCCGCAGCACGGTCGTCTTCCCGGAGCCGGACGGGCCCAGGAGCGTGGTGATGCCTCCGGTCGGCGCGACGAACGATACGTCCTTCACGGCGGGCACATCACCGGCCGCAAACTGCTTCGAGAGGTTTGTGACTCGGACGCTCATGCGCGCTTTCTCTGTCTCCGTTCGGCCAGCTTCTTCCCGCCCAGCGTCACGAACGCGAGCAGGGTCAAAAGCGACGCCACCGCGAAGGCGCCGGCGAAGTTGTACTCGTTGTAGAGAATCTCGACCTGAAGGGGCACGGTGTTGGTCTCGCCGCGGATGTGCCCGGAGACGACGGAGACCGCGCCGAACTCGCCCATCGCGCGCGCGTTGCAGAGGATGACGCCGTAGAGCAGCGCCCACTTCACGCGCGGGAGCGTCACCCTGAAGAACGTCTGAAACCCGGAGGCGCCCAGCGTCAACGCCGCCTCTTCCTCAGCGCTGCCCTGACTCTCCATCAGCGGCAGCAACTCCTTCGCCACGAAGGGAAACGTCACGAACGTCGTCGCGAGAACCACGCCCGGCACCGCGAAGATGATCTTCACGTCGTGTTCGGAGAGCCACGGACCCAGGAGCCCCTGACTGCCGAACAGCAGCACGAAGATGAGTCCCGAGATGACCGGCGAGACGCTGAAGGGAAGATCGATCAGCGTGGTGAGCAGGTTCTTCCCCGCGAAGTCGTAGCGCGAGATGAGCCACGAGGCGCAGATGCCGAAGACCAGGTTGAGCGTGACCGAAATGAGCGCCGTGAGGGCGGTGAGCTCGATCGCGGAGACGGTGTCGGGCTGCTTGATCGCGTCCCAGTACGGGCCGAAGCCCTTGCCGAACGCCTCCGCGAACACGGTGGCGAGCGGCACGCCGACCATGATGATCAGGAACGCGGCGACCACGAAGATGAGCAGCAGCCGGACGGGCAGCGGATCCCGCAGCGCCGGAGAGATCGTTCTGCCGGGAGCGGTCTTCATCGCTTCCGCCCCTTCCGCACCCGGGCCTGCAGCGCGTTCAGCACGAGGAGGATGACGAAGGACGACGCGAGCATGACCACCGCGATCGCCGTGGCGCCGTGGTAGTCGTACTGCTCGAGCTTGGTGACGATGAGCAGGGGGACGATCTCGGTGCGGAGCGGCATGTTCCCCGAGATGAAGACGACGGACCCGTACTCACCCAACGCCCGGGCGAACGCCAACGCGAACCCGGTCAGCATCGCCGGCGCGACAGTGGGAAGAATCACGCGGAAGAACGTGCGGATTCTCCCCGCGCCCAGCACCGCCGCGGCCTCCTCCACTTTCGGATCGATGTCGAGGAGCACGGGCTCCACCGCTCGCACGGTGAACGGCAGCCCCACGAACACCAGCGCCACCGCGACGCCGAGCGGAGTGAACGCGACGTGGATGCCGTGCGATTCGAGGAACGAGCCGAACCAGCCGTTCTGCGAATAGACGGCCGTCAGCGCGATGCCGGCCACGGCCGTAGGCAGCGCGAAGGGCAGATCCACCAGCGCATCCAGCACGCTCTTCCCCGGGAAGCGATAGCGCGTGAGCACCCAGGCGATCTGGATTCCGAAGAATGAATTCACGATCGCCGCGGCGAGCGACGCGCCGAAGGAGAGCTTGTACGCGGCCAGCGCCCTTGGGCCGGTCACGGCTCTCACGAAGTCATGGAGGCTCATCTCGGACGCTTTGATCACCAGCGCCGCGAGCGGCAGCAGCACGAGCAGACTCAGGTACGTCACGGTGAACGCTCGGGTGAGAAAAAACCCGGGCAACACGCCGCGACGGCGCCTCAGCGGAACGTGGCTGACGAGCGAGACGCTCATCGGTCAGTTCGCGCCCGCGTAGATCTGGTCGAACACGCCGCCGTCGTCGAAGTGCTTCTTCTGCGCCGCCTGCCACCCACCGAAGACCTGCTGCACGGTGAAGGTCTGCACCTTCGGGAACTCCGCTTCGTGCTTCTTGGCGATCGCCGGGTTCGACGGGCGGTAGTGGAACTTCGCCGCGAGCTCCTGTCCCTCGTCGCCGTAGAGGAACTTGAGGTACGCCTCCGCGGCCTGCCGGGTCCCGTGCTTGTCCGCGTACTTGTCCACCAGCGCGACCGGCGTCTCCGCGACGATGGTCACCGACGGCACGACGATGTCGAACTTGTCCTTGCCCAGCTCGTTCACGAGCATCAGCGCCTCGCTCTCCCACGCGATCAGCACCTGCCCGATGCCGCGCTGCGCGAACGTCGTCGTCGCGCCGCGAGCGCCCGAGTCCAGCACCGGCACGTTCTTGTAGAGCTGCCCGACGAACTCCTTCGCCTTGTTCTCGTCGTTGTTGTTCGCCTTGAGCGCGTAGCCCCACGCCGCGAGGTAATTCCAGCGCGCGCCGCCAGACGTCTTCGGATTCGGCGTGACGACGATCGTCCCGGGCTTGACGAGGTCACTCCAGTCCTTGATGCCCTTCGGGTTTCCCTTCCGCACCACGAACACGATGGTGGAGCTGTAGGGAACGCTGTTGTTGGGGAGGCGGCTCGCCCAGTTCTCCGGGAGCAGCTTCGCTTTCTGCGCGATGGCGTCCACGTC
>JBJMQN010000722.1:0-6807 GCA_045802665.1 Myxococcaceae bacterium
CAAGCAGCAGCAGGAGCTCTTCCAGCAGGATCTTTTCAACGCCGTCACCGTCAGCGACTACCTGTTCGCCAAGGACCGGATCTTCGCCTGCCTCACGCTCGACCCGAACGAGCTCGGCCTCTATGACCGCGTGTTCGAGGCGCTGGGCACCCGCGTCGCGAAGCCGGACCTCGTCATCTACCTGCAGGCGCGCATCGACGTGCTGCTCCAGCGGATCAAGAAGCGGGGCCGCGAGTTCGAACGCAAATTCGATCCCGGCTACCTGGAAGATCTGACCCGCGCGTACAACGAGTTCTTCTTCCACTACTCGGACACGCCGCTGCTCGTCATCAACACGTCCGACATCGACTTCGTGAACAACGAGGCGGATCTCGCCAACCTTCTTCGAGTCATCAAAGGGATGAAAAAGGGCGTTCAGCACTACATCCCGCTGCCCAGCAAGCGACCGTAAAGGCTCACTTTTTCAACAACATTTCCCCGGGACTGGCGGACAATTCCCGGACTGTACATAGACTGCCGTTCTCAATCGTTCTGCAGGACAACCCGGCCGGGCCCACTGTGACCTCGAAAGAGGCATGGAAGGGGCGGAATGGATCGGGCCAGTAGGGCAGGACCTCAACCAGAAGGAGGTGAACCGTGAAGGACAAGGTCACCATCCACACGCTGAAGAAGATGAAGTCTTCCGGGCGGAAGATCTGCATGGTCACCGCCTACGACGCCACGTTCTCCCGCATCTTCGACGACGCCGGAGCCGACATGCTGCTCGTCGGCGATTCGCTCGGGATGGTGGTGCAGGGGAACGACTCCACGCTGCCCGTGACGATGGACCAGATGGTCTATCACTCGCGAGCCGTGAGCCGCGCCGCCAAGCGCGCGCACGTGGTGGGCGACATGCCCTTCATGAGCTACCAGTCCACCGTCGAGGAGGCCGTCCGCAACGCCGGCCGTCTCGTCGCCGAAGGCGGCGTGGGCTCGGTGAAGCTCGAAGGTGGCCAGGAGTTCGCTGACGTCATCCGTGCCATCACCCGAGCGTCCATCCCCGTGATGGGCCACCTGGGCCTCACCCCTCAGTCCGTCCACAAGATGGGCGGCTACGTGGTGCAGGGCAAAGACGAGGATGCGGCGCAGAAGATCCTCGCGGACGCCATCACGCTGGAGCAGGCCGGCTGCTACGCGCTCGTGCTGGAGGCGGTCCCGCTGGAGCTCGCGAAGCAGATCTCCGAACGGCTCTCCATCCCGACCATCGGCATCGGCGCGGGCGTGCACTGCGACGGTCAGGTGCTGGTCTGCTACGACCTCCTCGGCCTCAATCCCGACTTCAAGCCGAAGTTCGTGAAGCGCTACGCCAACATGTACGAAGGCGTGCTGGACTCGTCGAAGACGTTCTTCGAAGAGGTGCGAGCGGGGACCTTCCCTGACCGCGACCACAGCTTCTCCGCCCCCGTCGCGCAGAAGCCCGTGCGCCTCGTCGCCTCCAACAAGTCCCCCGAACGCTCCGAAGACGAGGGCGCCGAGAAGGTCGGCCCCATCTACGGCGTGCCCGTCTAGCCACCCCTTTATGGCCGCAAAGATTCTCCGCACCGCGAAGGAGGCACGCGCCTTCGCGGAAGAGGCTCGTCGAAAGGGCAGCTTCGCCTTAGTGCCCACGATGGGCTTTCTGCACGACGGCCACCTCTCGCTCATCCGCGAGGGAAAGCGCCGAGCGCAGACCGTCGCCGTCAGCATCTTCGTGAACCCCACCCAGTTCGGGCCGAAGGAAGATCTCTCCCGCTATCCGCGCGACTTCGAAGGCGACGTGAAGAAGTGCGAGTCCGCGGGCGCCGATGCGATCTTCGCCCCCGAGTCCGCCGAGGTTTACCCGGAAGGCGCGCAGACCTGGGTCGAGGTGACGGAGGTGAGCCAGGGGCTCGATGGCGACAAGCGCCCCGGCCACTTCCGAGGCGTGGCGACGGTCGTGACGAAGCTGTTCAACCTGTTCCGCCCGCACGTCGCGCTGTTCGGGGAGAAGGACTACCAGCAGCTGCAGGTCATCACGGCTCTCGCGAGGGATCTGCTGCTCGGCATCGAAGTCGTGGGCATGCCGACGATCCGTGAGAGCGACGGCCTCGCGATGAGCTCCCGCAACAGCTACCTCACGCCCGACGAGCGCGCGCGCGCCACCGCCATCTCGCGCGGGCTGTTTGGCGCACAGTCGAAGCTCAAGTCCGGGACCCGGGACATCGCCCAGCTTCAGGCCGTCGTGCGAGACGAGCTCCAGCGCGCGCAGATCCGCGAGGACTACGTGGAGATCGTGGACGCCCGGACACTGAAGCCCATTGCCAGCGTCGCGCCCGGAATTCGCGCCCGGATGCTGGTGGCGGGGTTCTTAGGGACCACGAGGCTCATCGACAACGTGCCGCTGGACGGCTAATCCCTCTCAGCGATGTCCGGCAAAGCTCAGCCCCAGAAAGACCACGTGAAGGTCGTCGCGCAGCACCGGCGCGCGAAGTTCGACTACACCGTCGAGGACAAGGTCGAGGCGGGGCTGCAGCTCATGGGGAGCGAGGTCAAAAGCCTCCGGGAGGGCACCGCCAACCTGAACGACGCCTACGCGATGCCGAAGGGCACCGACCTCTATCTGCACAATGCCCACATCGGCCCCTACAAGCCCTCCACCGCCTTTGGGCATGAGCCCTTGAGGGCCCGCAAGCTCCTCATGCACCGGGAGCAGATCGACAAGTGGGCAGCGAAGGTGAAAGAGCGGGGTTATTCGATCATCCCGCTCATGCTTTACTTCAAGAACGGGCGGGCGAAGGTCGAGCTGGGGCTGTGCCGCGGTAAGACCCACGAGGATCGCAGGCAGGACATCAAGGAACGCGAGACCAAGCGCGAGCTGGACCGCGCTGTGCGGCGGAAGTGACTTTCGGGATGGACAAGAAGGCGGACGAGAAGAAGGACCGGATAGTCGCCGCGCTCGACAAGGGCATGGTGATGATTCACCTCGACGCCCGCCGGCCCGGGGTGATCGTCCCTCAGAATCTCCGCGGTGAAGCGCACCTGCGGCTGAACCTCTCGTACAAGTTCGATCCGCCGGATCTCTCGATTGGCGAGTGGGGCCTGCGCTCGACGCTGAGCTTCTCCGGAAGCCGGTTCACGGTGGCCGTGCCGTGGTCCGCGCTGTTCGCGATCACGAGCTACGTGACGCGCGAGTTCTGGATCTATCCGGATGACATGCCGAAGGAGCTCATCGAAGCGTCGATGGTGCCCACGCGCATCGAATCCGCCGACATCCCGGAAGGCTCCGAGCAGCAGGCGCCGAAGCCCGGCCGTCCCCAGCTCCGCGAAGTCACCGGCGAGCGCAACGACGAGCCGCCCGAATCGCCCGAAGGCCCGAAGGACGATCCGCCCCGTCCCGCCCAGCGCGGGCATCTGCGGATCGTGAAGTAAAAAAGCCTCTTACCCCTTTTGGTTCCGTCCGCTCCGCCAGACGTGGGTCCTGGAACCGGGATGTTGAGACGCGGCCCTTTCACTCTGAACGGCAGCGGCATCGTTCTTCCACAGCCGGCCTCGATCGCGGCACCGATTTCCCGGTGCTCCGAAACCGAGGTCGACCATGAAGGCGCTCCAAATTCTCTGCTTCACCGTCCTGCTCGCGGGCTGCTCCAACCCGCCCCGCGGCACCTGCGATCCTGCCTGCCGCGAAGGAGAGGTCTGCGATCCCGACACGCGGCTGTGCTTCGCGAAGCGGAACACGGGGCCGAACGCGAACCCCGGAGTGGGACCTTCGGCCGAGCTGGTGCCGGTCACGCTCCAGGTCACCGAACCCGCTCAGGCCGGGCGGGTCAATACGCAGTCCCTCACCGTCAAAGGAACCTTCGACGACCCGAGCGGCCGCGTCACCGCGATCCTTCTCTCGTTCGCCGACGGTCCCACGACCCCCGCCACGATCGACGGCAACGGGTTCAGCGGCGTCGTGCCCATCGACGCAGCGGACTTCGGCGCGGGCATCGTGAACGTCGCCGCGACCGGACCTACGCTGCAGGAGCCGGTTACCGCGACGGTGAACGTGACCGTCGACAACCGCGCGCCAGCGTGCGTGCTGCAGATCCCCGGCGAGGGCGGCGAGCTGGGGCCGGTGAGCCTCTTACGTGGCACCTTTCAGGATCAGGATTCACAGATCGCCGCGCAGTTTTTCGTGGATGGAGAGCCGGTGAGCACCTCGATTGACGGGGACGGCCGGGTGAACGCGACCTTCAACGCCGCGCCGAACCAGAACGGGACGGCGGTGCACGTCGAGCTGCACGTGAAGGACAGCTCGGGCAACGAATGCATCGCGGAGAGGACCGCGCGCGTGGACACGGTCGCGCCGGTTGTGACGCTGAATCCGATTCCGGCTGCGGACGGCGGCTACATCAACCTCGCGAATCGGACGTTTCACGTGAGCGGCACCGTCACCGACGACGCGCCGGCGGGCACCGTGTCGCTGACGCTTCAGCCGTGGAACACGGTCGTCAGCGCGCTCGTCGTCGACGGGGGATTCGACGCTGACGTGATCGGTCCGCTCATCGACGACACAGCCGCGAGCCTCGTCGTTACCGCGCTGGATCAGGCGGGCAACTCGGGCACCGCGAGCCAGTCCTTCCATGTCGACACGATCGCGCCGGTCCTCAACGTCACCTCGCCCGCGCAGAATCAGACGTTCAACGCGGCGCAGACCCCCGCGCATCAGGTTCACGTGACGTTCAGCGCTACGGACGCGGCGCTGCAGTTCCAGCACTCGTTTCAGGTCAAGCGCAACGGCGTGGCCTGGACGAACCGAGGCTTCCCCTGGTGCACCGCCGGAACGGACTGTCCCATCAATACGAGCAGCGACGATCCGGCGACGTACGACTTCACGATCGTCGTATCGGATTTCGCCGGCAACACGACCGCGGGCGGCGGCTCGTACAAGGTCGACAACATCGCCCCGACTTTCACGCTCTATCCGCCGAACGGCGCTCGCGGCGTCGATCCGCAGCTCGTCATCAACTTCAGCGAGCCGGTGACGCTGACCGGCGCGGCTCCCTATACCGCGAGTCCGAACCTGGGCGCTTTCAACGGTTCGCTCGATGCTTCGAGGACTCAGTACGTCGGGACCAGCTTCGGCTACGGCATCAACTACACCGCGACGGTTCAGCCTCAGGGGGCGGACGACTTTGGGAATCCGCTCGTGGATTCGCAGACCAGCCGGTTCTTCACGCGCGTCCAGGCGCCGGCGAACGGAGCGCAACTCGTCTCCGGAAGCTTCGACGGATTCGACGCGGTCGCGGACAGCGATGGCGTGGTCACGATCGGAACGTGGAAGCGGTCACCGGGCGCGAGCGGAGAGGAGAACCTGCAGCTCGGGTTCTACCGGCTGACCGCGACCGGAGTCGCCCTTCCCATCAATTCGACGCCGGTGAGTGAGACGATGACCGCGGGTTCCACGGTGATGCTGAGCGTGAATGCGTGGGCGAAGATCGACGCGGCTGGAAACCCTACGCGCGTATCGTCCTTGCGCCGCACGCTCAATGGTTCGCAGGCGCGAGCGATGTACCAGTCCGGCTCCGGGCCCCTCGTGAACAACGGCACGGCCTCGCTCTACATCCCCGTTCAGGCGGCGCCGGGCGAAGTGATGCCGACCTCCGGTGATGACGTGGGAGCGATCGTCAGCGGCGGCGCCTACTCGCGTCCGGGAAACTCCGTGCGCTTCCCGTCGATCCTCCCGGAGGCCGTGACGTTCGGTTCGCCGATGCGGTGGCAGATGTTCCACTTCATGACCGGAAGCAGCGGAACGGTGGAGCTCTGGACTCAGTCGTTCGTGTGCACCAGCAGCTCCAGCTGCGGCTTCGACGCCTCCAGCCTCGTAGGTTCGAACACCAAGGGCCCGGACGTTGCGAATCTCTCGGCAACGCATCTGCCCGGTGGCCGGCGCATCACGACGTGGCTCGCCCTGAACGGATGGACGCAGGTCCGCTGCGAGGGCAAGCGCGACGATGATCCGGCTCCCGCTCCCGCCACCACGACGTCCGCGCTGCAGTACAAGACCCGGTTCGCGCCCATGACCTCCGGAAACACCGCGCTCGCGGCGCAGGTGGACTTCGGCGGCGCGCTGCGGCTGTTCACCGCGGACTTCAGCACTTGCGCAGCCCCGCAGCTGAACTTCATCGGTGCGGGGCCCCAGATCGGCGTCAAGGACGCTCGACCGGTGCAATTTGGAACGAGGGGTGGGGCGGTCTACCTGACGAGCACAGGCATCTACGCCGAGGTGCTGTGACTCGACGTCGGGCCTGGAAGCCGTTGCCCGCGAGGTTTCGGGCCGACGGCGCCATAGGGCAGCTCGGGAACTGCTGGGCGAGCCGCGCCGCATAGACCGCAGTCGCGGCGCCATCGTGCCGCGCCTGCGCGTCGGCTCCGCTCCGCTCGCACCCGTCGGCAACCACGCGTGCGATCCGGGCGAGGCCCAAGGCGGGGTTCTGCTCGGAGGTGTCTCTCAAGAACTTCCAGACGAAGATCCCGGTGGAGTGCCCGTCAGCGAAGCGGAAGGACACCGCGTAGTTGCCCACCGGGTGCTTCTCCAGAATTCGCATGTCCGGCTTGATGTGAGCGGGATCGAAGGTCCGTTTGTTGGTCCACTCGTCCACGCACTCAGCGCACGGGCAGAGCTGCCGCAGCACCCGAGCGCCCACCGCGGTCACCTTCCCATCGTCCCAGTGGAGCCTCACCACCGCGCCGTTCTTCTCCAGCTCCAGGCCAATTGCCTCTGGCGGCTTCTGCGACGGCTTCACGTGATCCCAGATGCTCATGGCG
>JBJMQN010000723.1:0-9127 GCA_045802665.1 Myxococcaceae bacterium
CAAGGTGAAGGTCAACGTGCACACCGCGCGTCCCGGCATCGTGATCGGCAAGCGCGGCGCGGGCATCGAGACGATCAAGAAGGACCTCCAGAAGTTCACCAAGAACGAGGTCTTCCTCAACATCGTCGAGGTCCGGAAGGCGGAGACCGACGCCCAGCTGGTGGCCGAGAACGTCTGCACCCAGCTCGAGCGCCGCATCGCCTTCCGCCGCGCCATGAAGAAGGCGATCCAGACCGCCATGAAGTTCGGCGCGAAGGGGATCCGCGTCGCGTGCTCGGGCCGCCTGGGCGGCGCGGAGATGGCGCGCTACGAGTGGTACCGCGAGGGCCGCGTGCCCCTGCACACCCTCCGCGCGGACATCGACTACGGCTTCGCCGAGGCGAAGACGACCTACGGAAAGATTGGTTGCAAGGTGTGGATCTGCCGCGGCGAAGTGCTGCCGACCCGTGGCAACCAGCCGCCGGTGGTCCGCTAAGCGGAGCCACTTCGGAGAACTGAGAGAACGTCATGCTTCAGCCTTCACGTACCAAGTACCGCAAGATGATGAAGGGCCGGATGCCCGGCGCCGCTCACCGTGGCTCCGAGCTCAACTTCGGCGAGTTCGGCCTGATGGCGCTTCAGCCGGGGTGGGTCACCTCCCGGCAGATCGAAGCGGCCCGTATCGCGATGACCCGCCACATCAAGCGTGGCGGCAAGGTCTGGATCCGCGTGTTCCCGGACAAGCCCATCACCAAGAAGGCCGCCGAGACCCGCATGGGCACCGGCAAGGGCAACGTCGAGTACTACGTCGCGGTCGTGAAGCCGGGCCGCATCATGTACGAGATGGAGGGCATGACCCAGGAGGTCGCCCACGGCGCGCTCAAGCTCGCGATGGCCAAGCTCCCCATCCTCACCAAGATCGTTCACCGGAACGATCTCTCCATCTGAGGTAGACGACCATGGCCACCACCGCGAAAGAACTTCGTGACCTGTCCCTCGAGGACCTGAACCGCCGCGCGACCGAGCTGAAAGAGAACATCTTTCAGGACACGCTCAAGCTGAAGACCGGCTCGCTGGACTCGCCGACCGAACGGCTCAAGCACCGCCGGGAGCTCGCGCGGGTGCTCACCGTGCTCACCGAGAAGAGCAAGGCGAAGGCGTAGCGCCGATTTTCCGTAAGAAGATTCTGAAAGACGAGACTGAACATGGCTGAGACCCAGACCACCACCGAGCAGACCACTGCCACCCGCGGCCGTCCCAAGACCCGCATCGGCATCGTCACCTCGAACAAGATGCAGAAGACCGTGATCGTCACGGTCAAGCGCCGCACCGCCCACCGCCAGTACGGGAAGATCCAGACCAAGCGCGAGAAGTACAAGGCGCACGTCGAGGATCACGACTACCCGAAGAAGGTCACCATCAACGAGGGTGACACGGTGCGCATCGCGGAGACCAAGCCCCAGAGCAAGGACAAGCGGTGGCGCGTGGTCGAGATCATTCAGAAGGGCACGCAGGTTTAGGTCCTTCGGGCCTTTGAGGAGATTGCAGCAATGATTCAGATGACCTCTGTGCTGGACGTGGCGGACAACTCCGGCGCGAAGAAAGTTTTCTGCATCAAGGTGATCGGCGGATCGAAGCGGAAGTACGCCTCGATCGGCGACGTCATCGTGGTGTCCATCCGCGAGGCGCTCCCGAACGCCAAGGTGAAGAAGGGCGACGTCGCCAAGGCCGTCATCGTGCGCACCAAGCGCGAGATCGGCCGTCCGGACGGCAGCTACATCAAGTTTGATGGCAACTCCGCCGTCCTCATCAACAAGGACATGGAGCCCATCGGCACGCGCATCTTCGGGCCGGTCGCCCGCGAGCTCCGCGCGAAGAAGTTCATGAAGATCATCTCGCTGGCGCCGGAAGTTCTCTAGAGCGCCCCGAGCGACAAAGGTTAGAGGAGACCGCATCATGCAGAAGCTCAAGGTGGGGGACACCGTTCAGGTGATGGCCGGCGCCGAGGCGTCGGAGAAGAACGCGTCCGCCAAGCGCGGCAAGATCATCCGCATCGACCGCGAAGGCGGCCGGCTTTCCATCGAAGGCATCCGGATGGTGAAGCGCCACGTGAAGAAGGGTCAGCAGCGCGAGACCCCCGAAGGCGGCATCCTCGAGAAGCCGGGCACGGTGGCGATCGCCTCCGTCGCGCTGGTTTGCAAGAAGTGCGACAAGGCCACCCGCGTGGGCATCCGCGCGGACGGTGAGAAGAAGATCCGCTTCTGCAAGGCGTGCGACGCCTCGATTGACTGACAGCGGTTCCGGGTGGCATGTAGGCCCGCTTTTTTTTGTTGGAGACTGCAATGGCTGACGAAGTGAAGGACGACCAGGCTGCGAAGGAAGCTGCGAAAGCGGCTGCTGCGGCCAAGGCGGAGAAGAAGGCGAAGCGCCAGAAGAAGGACGAGGTCAAGAAGGCCGGGTTCCAGGCGAACGTCGAGGAAGGTCTCGAAGTTCAGCCGGCGCGCTTGAAGCTCCGCTACCGCAAGGAGATGGTCCCTGCGCTGATGAAGGAGCTCGGGCTCAAGAACCCGATGGAGGTCCCGCGCCTCGAGAAGATCGTCGTCAACATGGGCCTCGGCGAGGCTTTGGCGAACAACAAGATCCTCGAGTCCGCCGTTGACCAGCTCCAGTCCATCACCGGCCAGAAGCCGGTCGTGACCCGCGCCCGCAAGTCGATCGCGAACTTCAAGCTCCGCCAGGGCCAGGCCATCGGCGCGGCGGTCACGCTCCGCAACGACCGGATGTTCGAGTTCATGGACCGCCTCATCAACGTGGCGCTCCCCCGCGTGCGCGACTTCAAGGGCGTCTCCGGTAAGGCGTTCGACGGCCGCGGCAACTACACGATGGGCGTCCGCGAGCAGATCATCTTCCCTGAGATCAACATCGACGCGATCGAGAAGGTGAAGGGCCTCAACATCACCTTCGTGACCACCGCCGGCAGCGACGAGCGCGGGATGGCGCTGCTCAAGCAGTTCGGGCTGCCGTTCAAGCAGTAAGAGAGAGAAAAGAAATCCATGGCCAAGCTTTCCAAGATTGCCCAGGCGAAGAGGAAGCCGAAGTTCGCCGTCCGCAAGTACAACCGCTGCCCGCTCTGTGGCCGGCCGCGCGCGTTCCTGCGGAAGTTCCAGATGTGCCGCATCTGCCTGCGCAAGCGGGCGCTGTCCGGGGAGATCACCGGACTCACCAAGTCGAGCTGGTAGTTCGTTTCTGCAGGACCGGTCCTACCGCGGACCTTCCCGGACTCCGGGACTGAGCGCGGACAGCAGTCGGGGCCGAACAACCACGTGAGGAAGGGCAGGCAGGCAGGGGCCCTTCCACGGAGAGAAGACAATGGCAGTCAATGACCCCGTGGGCGACATGCTCACGCGCATCCGCAACGCTTCCCGCGCCCGGCACGACAAGCTCGTGCTCCCGTCCTCGAAGATGAAGGTCGAGGTTGCGCGCGTGCTGAAGGACGAAGGCTTCATCGGCGACTTCACCGTCCACGAGCGCAAGCCCCAGAACGAGCTCACCATCGTGCTGAAGTACGGCCCGGACAAGCAGCCCGCCATCACCGGCGTGCGCCGCGTGTCCAAGCCCGGCCTCCGCCGCTACGTGCCGGTGCGGGACATCCCGCGCGTGCTCGGCGGCATGGGCATCAGCATCCTCTCCACCAGCAAGGGCGTGATGGTGGACTCCGAAGCACGGAAGCAGAGCGTGGGCGGCGAGCTCCTCTGCACCGTGTACTAGTCCAGAGAAAGAGAACAGGTACCGTCAATGAGCCGCATCGGAAAAATGCCCGTGAAGCTGGCCGACAAGGTGAAGGCCAACGTCTCCGGACAGCTGGTCAGCCTCGAAGGCCCCAAGGGCAAGATGAAGGTCAACATCCCGGCCGGCATCAAGGTCGAGGTGAAGGGGACCGAGATCAACGTCATCCGCCCCGCGGACGACAAGAAGAGCCGCGCCATGCACGGCCTCACGCGCGCCATCATCGCCAACGCGGCGAAGGGCGTGGCGACGGGCTGGGAGCGGACGCTCGCCATCCGCGGCGTCGGTTTCCGCGCCGAGGTGAAGGGCAAGCAGATCCACTTCTCGCTCGGCTTCAGCCACCCGATCGTGTTCGACCTTCCGGAAGGCGTCACCGCGGAAGTCGCGAAGGCGCAGCGCACCGAGGACTCGCTCCCCACCGTGGATCTGACGATCCGTTCGGCGGACCGCGAGCAGCTCGGCGCCACCGCCGTGAAGATCCGTTCCCTCCGCCCGCCCGAGCCGTACAAGGGCAAGGGCATCAAGTATCTGGACGAGCGCGTGCGCCGCAAGGAAGGCAAGACGGGCACCGCGTAGTCGTCTCACCCAACACACCCAATCATCCGGCGGCTGGAAGCCCTCATCTCCGCCGGAAGGAACCGAAAGCAAGCCATGGCAAACGTCGAAGCCCGCATCAAGCGCAAGGCCCGCATCCGGAAGAAGATGTCCGGCACCACGGAGCGCCCGCGCCTCACCATCTACAAGAGCCTCAAGCACATGTACGCGCAGGTCGTGGACGACACGACCGGCAAGACCCTCGCGTTCGCGTCCTCGCTCAGCAAGGAGCTGAAGGGCAAGGACGAGGGCGACAAGAAGGCGGACGCCAAGCGCGTCGGCACCCTCATCGCGCAGAAGTGCAAGGCCGCGAACATCGACACGGTGGTGTTCGACAGGAACGGCTTCCCCTACCAGGGCCGCATCGCCGCGATTGCTGACGCCGCGCGCGAAGCGGGCCTGAAGTTCTAATTCGAAAGAAAGATCTCAAATGGCAACTCCAATCAATCCGAACGACCTCGACCTTCAGGACCGCGTGGTCAGCATCAACCGCGTGGCGAAGGTCGTGAAGGGCGGCCGCCGGTTCAGCTTCTCCGCGCTGGTCGTCGTCGGCGATGGCGCAGGCCACGTCGGCGTCGGGCTCGGCAAGGCGAACGAAGTGCCGGAAGCCATCCGCAAGGGCGGCGAGAACGCGAAGAAGAACCTGTTCAGGGTTCCGGTCATCGGCCACACCATCCCGCACGAGGTGCTCGGGCACTTCGGCGCCGGGTGGGTGCTGCTCAAGCCGGCGATGGAAGGCACCGGCGTCATCGCGGGCGGCGCGGTTCGCGCGGTCCTCGAGGCGGCGGGCATCCGGAACATCCTGACCAAGAGCCAGGGCAGCCGAAACCCCCACAACGTGCTCAAGGCCACCGTTCAGGGCCTCAAGCATCTGCGCTCCGCCGAACAGGTGAGCCGTCTCCGCGGTAAGGAGATCGAGATGCCCGGCAAGCACGTGCGGACTTAACGAGGACCTACGACCATGCCCGCTCTCAAGATCAAGCTGACCAAGTCCTACGCTGGCGCGCCTGTGGATCAGGTGGCCGCGGTTCGGGGCCTTGGCCTCAAGAAGTTCGGCGACGAGAAGATCCTGAAGGACACCCCGGCCATCCGCGGGATGATCTTCAAGGTGCAGCACCTCGTCTCCTCCGAGTCCGTGAAGCAGGAAGCTCAGGGCCGCAAGCGCCAGAAGCCGCGGAAGGAAGTCCTCCGCCAGGCGGCGCGTGCGAAGGAAGCGCAGCCCCAGAAGTAGTCCGAAAGGGATAGACGAACATGTCGACCAATCTCAATACGCTCCGCCGCCCCAAGGGCAGCTGGCACCGCAAGAAGCGCGTGGGTCGTGGCCAGGGCTCCGGCCTCGGCAAGACGGCAGGCCGCGGTGGCAAGGGCCAGAAGGCGCGCTCCGGCAACATGCGGTTCGAAGGCTTCGAGGGCGGTCAGTCTCCGCTCCAGCGACGGCTTCCGAAGTTCGGCTTCAACTCGATCAACCGGGTGGAGTACGCGGTGGTGAACCTGGGCGATCTGAACGTCTTCGACGCGGGCTCGACCGTGGACGAGGCGGCGCTGCGCAACGTGGGCCTCGTGAAGGGGACTCACCACGCGGGCGTGAAGGTGCTGGGCCAGGGCGCGCTGACGAAGAAGCTGAACGTCAAGGCGCACAAGTTCAGCCAGACGGCGAAGGATGCCATCGGCAAGGCGGGCGGCAGCGTGGAAGAGCTCCCGCTGGTCGCGCACAAGCCGGAGTCCGCGTCCAAGGCGCACTCGGGCAAGGGCGTGAAGGCCAAGCCGGCTGCGAAGAACGCGTAAGTCGCGCTTCGGCGGGTGAAACTTTGGTTTCACCCCCAGGGCCGTTCGGTTAGTGTCCCGCGCCCCTCTCCGTACAGGCGGAGCAGGGGCGCGAGACTTTCTGCTCCGCAGCAACGAGCAAAGGATTGATCCACCCGTGGCGCTGAACGCGTTGACCAACGTCTTCCGCATTGCCGAGCTTCGGCAGCGAATCATTTACACGGTGGTGCTGCTCGCGGTGTACCGCATCGGCATCTTCATCACGACGCCGGGCGTGGACCGCGCCGCGATGCAGGCGTTCATGGAGAGCCAGAAATCAGCCGGCGGGCTCGTATCGCTCTTCAATCTGTTCTCCGGCGGCGCGCTGGAGCAGATGTCTATTTTCGGCCTCGGCATCATGCCGTACGTCTCGGCGAGCATCATCATGCAGCTGCTCGCGGTGGTCGTTCCGACGTTCGAACGGCTGCAGAAGGAAGGCGCGGCGGGCCGGCAGAAGATCAACCAGTACACGCGCTATGGATCGATCGGCCTGTCCATCGTCCAGGGCGTCGGCATCGCGCGGTATCTGGCGAGCCTCGGCCGCGGGGACATCTCGAAGACGGGCTTCGATCAGATCGTGGTGCCGGACACGGGTCTGTGGTTCACGGCGATGACGGTGGTCTCGCTGACGGCCGGTACGGCGTTCATCATGTGGCTCGGCGAGCGGATCACGGAGAACGGGATCGGCAACGGCATCTCGCTCATCATCTTCGCGGGCATCGTGGCGCGCGTTCCTGCGGCGGCCAAGCAGCTCTACGACTACACGAGCCAGGACGTGATCAACGTGGGCTCGGTGCTCGCGCTGATGGGCTTCATGCTGATCGTCATCGCGGTGGTCTGCTTCATGGAGCGCGGGATGCGGCGCATCCCCATCCAGTACGCCAAGCGCGTGGCGGGCCGGAGCATGTTCGCCGGTCAGGCGACGTACTTCCCGATGAAGGTGAACAGCGCGGGCGTGATCCCGCCGATCTTCGCGGGTGCGCTCTTGTCCTTCCCGGCGACCCTGGGGACGTGGATCCCGTTCCTGGGTGACGTGGAGCGCGGGCTCCAGGCGAACCTCTGGCTGTACGACGGGATGTTCGTGCTGCTGATCATCTTCTTCACGTACTTCTACACGGCGCTCACGTTCCGAGCGGACGACGTGGCGGACAACATCCGCAAGCAGGGCGGCTACATCCCCGGGATTCGTCCGGGCCGCGCGACGGCGGACTTCATCGAGCGCGTGCTCAACCGGATCACGTTCGGTGGCGCGGTGTACCTGGCGATCATCTGCGTCATCCCGTCGATCATCTCGAACCTGATGGGCGTGCGCTTCCCGTTCGGCGGCACGGCGCTGCTGATCGTCGTGGGCGTGGCGCTGGACACGGTGCAGCAGATCGAAGGTCACCTCATCAACCGCAACTACGATGGGTTCTCCGGGCCGAAGGGCCCCCGGATCCGCGGCCGGGTGCGGGTGGCGCCGGGCGTCTAATAAAGCGGCGGCAACGGGGGACACGGCTCGATGATGAACCTCATCCTGTTGGGAGCGCCTGGAGCGGGGAAGGGCACGCAAGCGAAGCTGCTCTTCGCCGACTACGGCATCCCGCAGATCTCCACTGGAGACATCCTGCGCGAGGCGGTGCGCAGGGGCACCGACATCGGCAAGCAGGCCGGCGCGCTGATGGCAGCGGGCAAGCTCGTGCCGGATGATCTGGTGGTGGGCATCGTCAACGAGCGGCTGAAGGCAGACGACGCGCAGAAGGGCTTCGTGCTGGATGGCTTCCCGAGGACGATTCCGCAGGCGGATGCGCTCGAGAGGGCGCTGACCGCGAGCGGGACCCGGATCAACGCGGTGCTGCAGCTGGACGTGCCGCCTGAGCTGATCCGAGAGCGCATCCTCGGACGTCGTTCGTGCCCGAAGTGCGGGACCGTGTACCACGTGAAGGATCAGCCGCCGAAGGTCCCGGGGAAGTGCGACCGGGAAGGCGCGGACCTGATCATCCGCGACGACGACCGCGAAGAGAAGGTCAACAAGCGGCTCAAGGAGTTCGCTGACCTGACCTCGCTGCTCGGCCCGTACTACGAGAAGAAGGGCCTGCTGCGCCGGGTCGATGGCGTTGGGGACCCGAAGCGCGTGTACGCGGACATCAGGAAGGCGATCGGGAAGTAGCCCGCGGCCGCGGCGTTGACTGGGACCAGCCTCCCGCACTCCCAGATGGGGAGTCGCGCCGGAGTTCCGCTGGGGCGGCGAGCCGAAGATTCTCTTCGTCTGGCGCGTTAAGTAGCGTTAGAGCAGCCACGCCGATGAGTCAGATCGAACTGAAGAGTCCGGACGAGCTGAAGATCATGCGCGACGCGGGGCGCATCGTCTTCGAGATCCTCGAGGAGCTGGAGAAGGCCGTCGCCCCGGGCGTCTCCACCTGGGAGCTCGACGCGCTCGCCGAATCGCTCATCTACAAGAAGGGCGCGAAGCCTGCGTTCAAGGGCTACCTCGGCTTTCCGGCGTGCCTCTGCGCTTCGATCAACGAAGAGGTCGTCCACGGCATCCCGTCGAAGAAGCGGGTGCTGAAGGAGGGCGACCTCATGAAGCTCGACTTCGGCGTGGTCTACAAAGGCTATTACGGCGACTCGGCGAGAACGGTGCCGGTGGGCAAGGTCACCCCCGAGGCGCAGAAGCTGGTCGATACGACGCGCGAGTCGCTCATGAAGGGCATCGCCGCGATGCAGCCTGGAAATCGCCTCGGTGACATCGGCTACGCGGTGCAGTTCGTCGCGGAGAAGCAGGGCTTCTCGGTCGTCCGGGACTTCGTGGGCCACGGCATCGGCAAGAAGCTGCACGAGGCGCCCCACGTCCCGAATTTCGGCTCGCCTGACACGGGGATGAAGCTGCGGCCCGGGATGGTGCTCGCGGTGGAGCCGATGGTGAACGTCGGCACGCACAAGGTGGATGTGCTCGACGACGACTGGACGGCAGTCACCGGCGACC
>JBJMQN010000724.1:0-9783 GCA_045802665.1 Myxococcaceae bacterium
CCGGTCGAGCGCCCCGTGCTGCCCGAGAGCGCAATCACCGCGCCCTCCTTCACGACATCGCCAACTCTCACGAGCAGCTTCGAATTGTGACAGTAAGCCGTCGTCACGCCGCGGCCGTGGTCCACGATCACGACCATGCCGTTCACGCTGTCCTCACTCGCGCGGCGCACGACTCCGGCTGCCGTGACGTGAACCTCCGATCCCTGCGCTATTCCGAGATCCACTCCAGTGTGCATCTTCTTCGTCCCGAGGATCGGATGAACCCGCATTCCGAACCCGGACGTGATCGGAGTGCTCTGAGGCACAGGCCAGCTCAGCGCGTACGCGGTCCCCAGCATCATCGCGTTCGACGCGTTCGCCACCTCGTCATCGAACCCGGGCGGCAGATGCTGCATGAGCTGCTCGAGCGTGGGCTCACCACCTTCCGCCTTCACGCGCTCCACCGCATAGCGAGCCGGCTCATAGCCGGTGAACAGCGCGACGATCGCCGCGTCCTCCGAGGAGAAGTCCTTCTTCGCCGCTGACAGCACGCGAACGATCTCGTCCTCCTTGAACGTCCCCTGCGCGATCGACTCCGAAGGAAATCCGTAGCGCTGAGCGAGCGCCGCCGCCGCTCGACGCCGCGAGAGGTCCTGCTGCTGCAGCGTGGCGGAGATGGCGTAAGCGATCGCGTCCGCATCAGAGCGCTGCGCGATCATCGCGGGCGGAGGCGGCAGGGGCTTACTCATCGCGGCGGCCGGCTTCGTCCCGTAGACGCCGCCCGAGTAGTACGCGAGCAGCGGCCGCGCCGTCGTCTTCACTCCGAAGATCCCGCCGAAGAGCGACCGCGTCATCGCGCCCACCGGCGTGTGATACGCGGCGACCCAGAGGCAGAGCGCCGCCATCAGGAAGTCGAAGAACCCTCGGCTCTTGCGCAGGAACATGGGCGGCCCTAGCGCAGGAACGAGAGGAGCGGCGAGGCGTCGGTGAACGCCGCCACCGCGAGTGGAACCACGAGACACGTACCGATGAGCCCGCGCGTGAGAGCAAGCGCCTTGCTCCGAGCGCGATCCTTCTGCGCCACTTCATCCGCGTGCTGGAGGTTTCGCAGCACCGCTCGAACGCCGAATGACGCGAGCACGCCCACGATCGCCGCCACCGCCAACAGCCGCGCGAAGCTCCCCGCCATCTCGTCCGTCAGCGGCTGGCGCAGCGTCAGGTAGAACGAGCTCTGCACCATCCGCCCCACCGCGCACGCGCCGGCGACAACCAGCGAAGCGGTCGCGATGGGCCGGACGATCCGCATCGTCGTCGGCTCCTTCACCACCGCCCGGAACAGCTCCTTCCACCCGCGCGAAGGCGTGATCCGAAACCGCTTCACGTTCGGCTTCGACTCCTCCTCCATGTAGCCGAACGCGGGGAACGCGATGAAGAAGTCACACGCGAGCTCCCACACCAGCGTGAGCGCTCGAGCGATCACCGTCCGCTCCTCCGCGCCGATCCAATCCACGAACCTCGCCGTCGAATCGAACTGGCCGAGCAACGAATCCGCCCACGCATCCCACTGCTCGACGAGGAACCGGATCCGATCGTCCACCGTGTCCGCCGCCGCGTGGACGCCAATCGCGATCAGCGCGAAGAGCCCGAGCGGCATGAACAGCCACCGGAAGTAGCCGAGGAACACCGAGATCTGCGTGAACACGCCACCGCGCGGCTCGGGCTGACCCCGACCGACGCCGCCGTCTGCGCCTCCACGGCGTCCCCCAGGTGCGGGGGGCTCTGTCCCGGGAATCGGTCGTGGTGGAAGTGTGGCCAAGGCGCCTCGCGGAACCGTACAACGCATGAGGCGCGCCAACGATCTGTCCAGCCCGGGCGCCTACCCTTGCGCACCTGGCCCGACGATTTCGAATCCTCGCGAGCTCCGCGAGCTCCACGACGGGGTCCCCACGCCGGGAGTGCATCGCCCGGCGCTCGGCGGCTCCATGCGATCGCATGGATTTATGGCCTCAGCGCTTGATCCAACGCCTGGGCCCGTCCATTATCCACGCGAACGCGAGGATTCTTGTCGATATGACCCCAGCCAGAGGCCGTACGCACTCCAAATCCACGCGATCGGAAAGGTCTCCGACAACGCCACCTGCATGGGCGCCGCGCCTCGCGGAGGCGGTGCGCTCACGGCGGAAGGCGCTGAAGATGACGCAGGCGCAGCTCGCCGCGCTCGCCGAATGCGGGCTCGTGTTCCTCTACGACCTCGAACAGGGCAAGCCCACGCTCCGGCTGGACAAGGTGGTCTCGGTGCTGACCGTGCTTGGGTTGGAGCTCACTCTGCAGCCGGGCCATTCCGGGGTTCGCACCGCAGCGCCTGCCGCAGCGCCTGATCGATGACGCCGTCCGCGATCGACACCGAGCGCGCGCTGGTCTTTCGCGATCTCGAGGAGGCGGGAACGCTCACGCGCGTGAAGCACGGCGCGGTGTTCGAATACACCGACGCGTTCTGGAGCAAACACGCACCCGCTGGCAGAGGCATCGCGGTTCATCTGCCGTGCACCCAGCGCAGGCACGAGATCAGAGGGTCCAATCTCCACCCCTTCTTCGCCGGCCTCTTGCCGGAAGGGATCCGGCTTCGTGCGCTGCTCCGATCGGCCAAGACCTCTGAGGACGATCTCTTCTCGCTCCTCATCGCTGGAGGGTCCGACACCGTTGGAGATGTGGCCGCCGTGTTGCCCGGACACGTTCCGGTGGACGACGCGCCAACGCTCAAGGCAGCGAGACTCGAGGATTCTTCCTTCGCGGAGCTCCTCGCGCAGAGCCTGTCGCGGATCGATCAGCGGTCGGATGCGGTCGTACCGGGGGTGCAGGAGAAGATCTCTGCATCGATGGTTTCGTTCCCCGTCGGAACACTGTCTCGCCGAGCCGCGTACATCCTGAAGCTGAACCCCGCCGACAAGCCCGGCCTCGTCGAGAACGAGCACTTCTTCATGAGAATGGCGAAGGACTGCGGCCTCTCAGCGGCGGAGACAAAGCTCGTCCGGGATCGTGACGGGGCGACAGGACTGCTCGTGTCGCGGTTCGATCGCCGCTGGTCGAAAGCAGCCGGCCGGCTCGAACGGGTTCATCAAGAGGATGGATGCCAGCTCCTCGACCGCTACCCTGCGGACAAGTACCGGATCCCGACGGCGGAACTGGCTGAGGCGCTCTCGCTCTGCGCGGCGCCACTGCAGCAGAGGCTCCGCCTGGTGGAGTTGCTCACGTTCAGTTGGCTCATCTGCAACGGTGATCTCCACGCGAAGAACGTCAGCGTGATCTACCAGACCGCGATCAGCGGGTACGAGCTCTCGCCCGCGTACGATCTGATCAGCACCCTGCCTTATGGCGACCGCCGGATGGCGCTGAAGCTCGACGGGAAGGACGACGGCTGGACCCGAGCTCTGCTCGTACGGTTCGCGGAACGCTTCGGTGTCTCAACCCGGGCGGTGAAGCTCTCGCTGGATCGACTCTGCGACGAGACCGCCCACTGGACTTCACGGCTGGACGAGCTGGGCCTGCCTGCGAAGAAGACAGCGGACCTGAGACGAACGATGGACCGCCGGCGCGGTGCGCTCGGTCCGCGGAAGTGACGCTTCGAGTTGCCGCGATGGACCGAGGCGGCGCGAGCGCTCGCGCGAGGCTGAGCACACCCCCGCAAAAGCATCGGGCGGCAGCGCTTGAACAGCGCCACCGCCCGAAAACGTCTCAATGCTTCGTGCTTACGCGTTCGCCTTGGGCGCCGGAGCCTGAGGAGCCGCGCCTTCAGCCGGAGCACCCTGCCCCGCCGCGCGCTCCGCCAGCGCTTCCTTGCGCGAGAGGCGGATCTTGCCGGTCTTGTCGATCGAGATGACCTTCACCATCACCTCGTCGCCTTCCTTCACCACGTCACCCACCGCCTTGACGCGCTTGTCGGAGAGCTCCGAGATGTGGATGAGGCCGTCGGTGCCCGGGAAGATCTCCACGAACGCTCCGAACTCGGCGATCTTCCGCACGGTGCCCGTGTAGATCTTGCCGACCTCGGCCTCGCGGGTGAGCGCCTGGATCATCGCAATGGCCTGCTTCACCGAGTCGGGGTTGCTGGACGCGATGTCCACCTTGCCCGAGTCCTCGATGTTCACCGACGCGCCGGTGCGCGCGATGATGTCCTTGATCACCTTTCCGCCCGGCCCGATCACGTTCTTGATGAACTCGGGGCGGATCTGGATGGTGGTGATGCGCGGGGCGAACTGGCTGATCTCCGCGCGCGCCTGAGGCAGCGCCTTCAGCATCTCGCCGAGGATGTGCAGCCGGCCCTTGCGCGCCTGCTCCAGCGCCTGGGTCATGATCTGCAGCGTCAGCCCGGTGATCTTGATGTCCATCTGGATGGACGTGATGCCGTTCTTGGTGCCGCAGACCTTGAAGTCCATGTCGCCGAGGTGATCTTCGTCACCGAGGATGTCCGACAGGATCGCGATCTTGTCCTCTTCCTTCACGAGGCCCATCGCGATGCCCGCGACCGGCGCCTTGAGCTTCACGCCCGCGTCCATCATCGCCAGCGTGCCGCCGCAGACGGAGGCCATCGACGACGAGCCGTTCGACTCGAGGATGTCCGAGACGATGCGGATGACGTACGGGAACTCCTCCGCCTTCGGCGTCATGTTGCGGAGCGCGCGCTCAGCCAGAGCACCGTGGCCAATCTCGCGACGGCCCGGACCGCGCAGCGGCTTGGTCTCGTTCACGGAGAACGGCGGGAAGTTGTAGTGCAGCATGAAGCGCCGGAACGTCATCCCGATGAGCTGTTCGATGCGCTGCTCGTCGTCGGAGGTTCCCAGCGTCACCGTCACCAGCGCCTGAGTCTCGCCGCGGGTGAAGAGCGCCGAGCCGTGCGTACGGGGCAGCACGCCCACTTCGCAGGTGATGTTGCGGATCTCGTCGTGCTTACGGCCACCGACGCGCCCGCCGCCCACCGTGAGGCCGCGCATGTACTCGTACTTGAGGTCCTCGTAGATCGCCTTGATGCTCTTCTCGAGCGCGGGCGTGTACGCCGTCGGATCCGGGAGCGACGCCTTGTAGGCCTCGCGCGCCGCCTTGCCGACTTCCTTGAGCTTGCCGTACCGCGCGTGCTTCTCCGCGATGCCGTAGCCCTCTTTGATGCCGTTCCACGAAAGCTCGCGGATCTTCGCCTTCAGCGCCGCGTCGTGCGCGGCGAGCTTCTCGTAGCTGCGCTCGGTCTTCTTCAGCTCCTTGCGCATCTGGATCTGCAGATCGAGCACCGGCTGGCAGGCCTTGTGACCGAAGTCGAGGCCACCGACCATCACCTCTTCCGAGACCTCCTCCGCGCCACCTTCCACCATCACGATGGCTTCCTTGCTGCACGCCATCACGAGGTCCAGGTCAGACACCGCGCGCTGCGACGCCGACGGGTTCACCACGTACTGGCCGTTCACGCGGCCCACGCGGATGCCGGCGATCGGGCCGTTGAACGGGATGTCCGAGACCATCAGCGCGGTGGACGCCGCGGTGATCGCGTGGATGTCGCCCTCGTTCTCAGGGTCGGAGCTGATCACGCTCTCGATGATCTGCGTCTCGTACGCGTAGCCTTCCGGGAACAGCGGACGGCACGCGCGATCGACCAGACGCGAGGTGAGCGTCTCCTTCTCGGTGAGCCTGCCTTCGCGCTTGAAGTAGCTGCCCGGGATCTTGCCGGCCGCGTAGAGGTTCTCTTTGAACTCCACCGTCAGCGGCAGGAAGTCCACGTCCTTCTTCTCGCGAGCGGACACCGCGGTGGCCAGCAGCATCGTGTCGCCGAAGCGGACGACGACGGAGCCATCCGCCTGCTTCGCCATCTTGCCGTGCTCGAGCTCGAGGGCGACGGGGCCAAACTGAATGCTCTTCTTCAAATACATGCGGTCTCTCTTCTCTTTTGGTTGTGTGAACTGAAAAAAAAACGGGGAGGCGATCCGAAGATCGCCGGTGAAAGGAAAAAAAACGTTCAGGAGCAGCTTCACTGCTCGACCGGAACCTTTGATTCCCTCATCGCGAGGGCCGAACTCCGCATTCGGCCCGCTCGAACAGAAAATCAAAACCTTCCGGGTACTGCGCCTTCACGGACGACCGTCCGTAACCCTCCGAAACGAAGCGGGGCGCTGGAGGTCCTCCCAGCGCCCCGAAAATCTCATCCGCTACTTCCGGATGCCGAGCCCTTCGATCAGCTTCTTGTACCGGTTCGGATCCTTGTGCTTCAGGTAATCCAGAAGGCGGCGACGCTGACCGACCAGCTTGAGCAGACCGCGGCGGCTGTGG
The DNA here is from genome assembly GCA_045802665.1 of Myxococcaceae bacterium. Taxonomy (GTDB): domain Bacteria; phylum Myxococcota; class Myxococcia; order Myxococcales; family Myxococcaceae; genus JBJMQN01. The sequence goes on from JBJMQN010000724.1 coordinate 6,289, forward strand.
TGGTCCTTCTTGTGGGTCTTGAAGTGCTCGGTCAGCTGACCGATGCGCTCGGACAAGAGCGCCACCTGCACTTCGGGAGAGCCCGTGTCCTTCTCGTGGGTGCGGAACTTCTGCACCAGCTCCTGCTTCTTCTCCTGCTCGACCATCTGTCTCTACTTTCTTTAACCCGCTCCGGGGTTTGCTTCAGCCCACGGTCCGCGGAGGGGTACAGACAGGGGCGGGCGGCTTATAGGCACCCTGCCGCCATGTGGTCAATTGAACGCAGACACGCGGCGACCAGAGTGAAACGGCTCTAAGCGCGGCCTTCTTCCCGCCGCACGAGCCCACCGACCAGGTAGACGACCTGCCCCTCGCGCAGCGCAGGGCGCTTGTGGGCGAGCTCATGCAGCGCGGACTCCGGCAGAAACAGCGAGAGCGCCTGCCGCGCCTGCTTCGTGTCCGTCGCCATGAACATCCGGAGCTTGGGATACAGCGCGAGCAGCGTGTCGATGAGATCGCCCACGTCCGCCGTCGCGGGCAGCCCCAACGAGAGCTCCTTCCGCCCCTCCACCGCGGGCCTCAGCGCGGGCGGGACTCTGACGGTGACGTTCATCGCTCCACCAGCACGCGCAGGTACTTGAGCCGGCCTGACGCTGCGTCCACTTCGCCAATCGCGAGCAGCGCGCCGTCGTGACCCAGCACGCGGAGCTTTCCGCGACCGAGCTGCTCGCCGAAGCCCTCCAGCGGCATCCCGTGCACGACCTTCTTGCCGTCCGCTTCGTTCACGCTGACCGAAGGCAGCTCCGAGAGCGCCTCGCCCACCGGAACCAGCCGCTTCGAAACTTCCTCAGTCGTCAGCGTCTCCAGCTTGTCCAACGCAACCGCCTGCGAGAGCGAGAACGGCCCGCTCATCGTGCGCCGGAGCGCCTTCAAATGCGCGCCACAGCCCAGCGCCTCGCCGAGCTCGAACGCCAGCGTCCGCACGAAGAAGCCTTTGCTGCAGCGGACGGACAGCCGGAGCTCGTTGGAGGAGAAGTCCCGCAGGGTGAGCTCGTGCACGGTCACCGTCCGCGCGGCGCGCTCCACCTCTTCCCCTTTGCGCGCCAGCTCGTACAGGCGCTTGCCGTCCACTTTGACCGCCGAATACATGGGCGGCGTCTGCTGAAACGTGCCCCGGAACTTCGCGAACGCCTCTTCGAGCAGCGCCTTGGTGAGGTTCGGCACCGGCCGATCTGAGAGGACCTTCCCCATCGCGTCCTGCGTGTCCGTGGTCTGGCCCAGACGGATGACGGCGTCGTACGCCTTGTCGCCAAGGGTGATGTAGCCGGCGACCTTGGTCGCGTCCTCGAGGCAGATGGGCAGCACGCCCGTCGCGGCCGGATCCAGCGTGCCGGTGTGGCCGGCCTTCTTCACCTTCAGCAGCGAACGCACCCGCTTCACCACGTCGAACGAGGTGGGACCCGCGGGCTTGTCGATGACGAGAACGCCGTTCATCTGCGGTCAGCGGCCTTCCTTGTCCTTGTCCTTCACCTCTTTGAGGAGGCGCTCGATCTTGTCCCCTTCACCGATGCTCTCGTCGAAGGAGAAGTAGATCTCCGGCGACACGCGGAGCTGCACGCGGCTCGTCACTTCGCGGCGGATGAAGCCCTTCGCGGCCTCGAGCCCGTCCTTCGTCGCCTTCCGCTGCTCCTCGTTGCCGATGACCGAATAGAAGACCTTCGCATTGCGCAGGTCCGCCGAGACCTTCACCCCGGTGATCGTGAGGAAGCCGATGCGCGGATCGCGCAGCTCGCCGCGGCTCACCAGCTCCGCGATCGCCGCCTGGATTTCGGTGGCCACGCGCTCGGGTCGTTTCTGAGTCATTTCTTCTCCCACTCACGCGGATTGCGCAGCGTGCGCGCGCGCGCCCTCGCCTCGTCCAGCGACAGATCGCCCTTGTGCGCGCCCACCTTCGTCGGGAGCTTCTTCGGGCCGGAGCCGCCGCCATGCCGCTCTTCCCAGTCCCCCAACCCCTCCGCCTCCGCCAGCGACCGCTCTCCCTCCGCGACCTTCAGGGACAGGTGGCGATCGATCGCCGCCATCGCGTCCTCCTCGCCGTCCTCTTCCTTCACGACGTCGTCGCCGCCGTACAGCCGGTCGCCGAACGCGAGGATCTCGATCTCCCGGTGGATGACGGGGGCCACGTACATCTGCTCGACGAAGTCGAGGATCTTGTCCATCTGCTCGTTCACGTGGCGGCGGTCGTTGCCGACGACGCACATCGCGAGCACGGCCTTCTGCCAGAGATCGTTGTCCCCGACCTCGGCCACCGAGACGTTGAACCGCGCCTTCACGCGATCCGACACGCGGCGCAAGACCTGCCGCTTCGCCTTCAGCGATCCGCTCTCCGGAATCTGTAGGGTGACGCGAGCGACGCAGACGAACATGGGACCAGAGACTCCATCAGAAGGTAGCCATGGGCAGAGCGAGCCAGCTTCGACGGTCCGCTCTGACCTAACTGACGGAGGGCGACTTTGCAGATGCCGCCGGGGGACTCACCGCCCGGCCGCCTTTTCGCCGCTCCGTCCGTTCCACGCGCCTCGTCAGGAGAGGCTCTGCCTGGTCTCTTCGATCTCGTACGCCTCGATGATGTCGCCCGGCTTCAAGTCCGAGTAGTTCTCGAGCCCGATGCCGCATTCGAAGCCCTGCGCCACTTCGCGGACGTCGTCCTTGAAGCGCCGCAAGCTCGCGATCTTGCCGGTGTAGACCTGCTTGCCCTCGCGCCACAGCCGCAGGAGCGCGCTGCGGGTGATCTTCCCCTCCACCACCGCGGAGCCGGCGATCGTGCCGAGCTTCGGGACGTTGAACAGGTTTCGCACCTCGGCCCGGCCCATCTTCTTCTCGGTCCGGATCGGCTCGAGCAGGTTCTCCATCTCGAGCTTCAGCGCATCCAGCAGCTCGTAGATGATCCCGTAGGTGACGAACGTCACCTCCTGAGCCTTCGCGGCCTCTTCGGCGCCGGACTCGGGCTTGGAGTTGAAGCCCACCACCATCGCCTTCGCGGCGGCGGCGCGCATCATGTCCGACTCGGTCATCATGCCCACGCCACGGTTAACGATGGTGACCTTCACCTTCTTGGTGGAGAGCTTCTCCACCGCCTGGGCGACGGCCTCCAGCGATCCCTGAACGTCCGCCTTGAGGATGATCCGGAGCTCCTTCTGTTCCGCGGTCTGCATGCGGCTGAAGAGCTGCTCCAGCGTGTCCTTGGAGGTCTTGTTCATCACCGACTGGCGCTGCTTGAACTCGCGGTGCTCGGCGATCTCCTTCGCGGCGCGCTCGTCCGCCACCGCGTTCATGGTGTCGCCCGCTGACGGCACGCCGGAGAGGCCAATCACCTCTGCCGAGTAGCCCGGCTTCACCTCTTCCACGTGGTTGCCGAGGTCGTCCACCAGGAGGCGGACGCGGCCGTAGAAGTTGCCCACGACCACCGCGTCGCCCATGCGCAGCGTGCCTTCCTGCACCAGCACGGAGGCCACG
>JBJMQN010000725.1:0-2525 GCA_045802665.1 Myxococcaceae bacterium
ACAAGCGAGCGCTGGAGCGCGACGCGCTCGATCCCATCGCGACGTCCGGGATGGAGGACATCCTCGCCTCGCGCGGCGGCTCGTCCGATCTCGCGGGCCTGCAGGAACGCCGAGGCGAAGCGAAGCTCCAGAAGCGCGACTTCGCGGCGGCGGCGCAGGACTTCTTCTCCGCGGCGAAGACGTACGCCACGCGCGTGAAGGATCCGATCGCTGCGATGGCGGCGGTCTCCAAGGCGCTCAGCGCTCACCCCACTCACCCCGAAGCGTTGGAGCTGAAGGGCGAGCTCTCCTACCAGAGCAAGCACTACGCGGACGCGGCGGCGGCGTGGGCGATGCGCGTGCAGCAGGGCGGAGACGTCAACGTCGTCTCGGCGATCCACCAGCGGCTCGGCGCGCTGTACCAGGACCACCTGAACGACGCGACGCGCGCGGCGGCGCATCTTCAGACTGCGCTCGCCGGTGACGGCCGCAACGCGGAAGCGCTCGATCGCCTCGCGACGATTCACATCGCGTCACGCAACTGGACCGGCGCGGCGGATTGTTTGAAGCGCCTGCTCGAGCTGGATCTCCCCGGCACCACTCAGGCTCGCCACACGATCGCGCTGGCGCAGATCACCGACGAAGGCTTCGGCGATCCCGCGGCGGCATCCGGTCTCTACCGGCGGGCACTCGAGCTCGCTCCGGGAGACAGCAACACGGTCGAGCGGCTCGTTCAGCTCTACGAACGCACCCAGAACCTCCCTGAGCTCGTGCAGCTGCTCGAGCAGCAGGTGCTTCAGTCCGCGTCCGTCGATCCACGCCGCTCGCAGGCGCTGCGCATCCGCATTGGCGACATCTACGCGAAGAGCCTGGAGCAGCCGCAGCGCGCGGTGGGCCACTACCGCCAGGTCGTCGAGCAGGATCCGATGAACGCCAGCGCGCACCTCGCGCTCGCGGACGTCTACGGGCGCGATCCCGGCCAGGCGTCGATGGCGGTGGAAGAGCACCGCGTCCTCGTTCGGCTCGAGCCGGGGCGCGTCGCCTCGTTCCACGAGCTGTTCCGGATCTGGGAGAACGTCCGTCAGACCGACAAGGCGTTCTGCGCCGCGTCGGTCCTCTCGTTCCTGAAGGCAGGCAACGAGGCGGAGAACGCGCTCTACGCCGAAGCCCGCGCGAAGATCCCCACCGACACGCAGGCGAAGCTCATCGGCACCGAAGCGGACGCCCTGCTCCACCCGACAGCGCGTGGGCCGCTCATCGAGGTGCTCCGCGCGATTGGCGATCAGCTGAGCAAGATGTACCCCGCGCAGCTCGAATCGCTGGGCATCGATCGCAAGAGCGACAAGCTGAAGGCGGACCACGCGGTCTTCAAGGCCGTGCGGAGCATCGCGCAGGTGTTCGGCGTGGAGGAGTTCGAGGTCTACCAGTCGCGCAGAGGCCTCGTGGTCCCGGAGACCACCGAGCCTCTGTCCCTCTGCATCAGCCAGGATCTCGTCCGGCGCTACAACGCACGCGAGCAGCGCTTCCTCATCGCTCGCGGCGTCTTCGCGCTGCTCAACAAGAGCGCGGTGGCGGGCAAGCTCTCTCAGGGAGAGACGGGCGATCTCTTCGGCAACTCAATCCGGATCCACGCGCCGAACTTCAACGCGCTGGGCCGCCGGAACGACGAGACGACGAAGCAGCTCCGAAAGGCGTACTCGCGAAAGGCGCTCAAGGCGCTGGAGGCTCCGTCCGCGCAGCTGCAGTCCGCGCAGTCTCTGGATCTCGGCCGCTTCCTCGACGCGCTGGGCTGGTCCGCGGATCGCGCGGCGCTGCTCCTCTGCGGCGAGCCGGCGGTGGCGCTCAATCTCCTCCTCAAGGAGGACGGCGCGAACGTCCCCACCACGACTGAAGGCATCGTGAAGGCCATCCAGAGCAGGCCGGATCTGCGCGAGCTGCTCGCGTACGCCGTGAGCGACGACTACTTCCGCATGCGCACGAAGCTCTCGATGGCGGTGGGGTAGAAGCCGTCGAGCGTCGAGGGCTGAGCGGAGCGGACGGCTCCAGCGCTACGACTTGCGGAAAATTTCAGGGCCGGACGGTTTCGCACCGCCCGGCCCTTTTTACGCTCAGCGCTAGAAGCTCAACGCGTGTGCGGCCCCATCTTCATCGGGCTTCCGTCCGCGAGCTTCACACCCGTCGCATTCACCACGGTGCAGACCTTCCAGTAGATGCCGAGGACACCCATCACGGAGCGGTCCGCTCGCACGTCGACGACGGCATCCACTCCACCGTTCCTCAGCGCCTGGAGATAGGCCGCCTGATACGCGGAGCTGTCCAGGTTCACGAAGAACGGCAGGAACAGCGGCAGGTTGATGGACCACTGGCAGGACTCGCCGTGCACCGGATGCATCTCGGTGACTTGCCCCATCGCTTTCAGATCCGAGAACGTCTGCGTCTGCCAGCTCAGCGAGCCCGTCGCGTTGCGGTAGATGTCCTGGAACAGCGGTGCCATCGGCGCCGATCGCCCCAGCACGCCCATCGCCTGGTAATTCGGCGCGCCATCA
>JBJMQN010000726.1:0-3336 GCA_045802665.1 Myxococcaceae bacterium
ACGAACCCGATCCATCGAAGCCGGACGAGTGGCTGCTTCACGCATATTTCGATCGCGAGCCTGAGCTGGGCGAGGTGGACGCAGTGGCGGCGCCGATGGAAAACGATTACAGAAGCGTGATCAAGCAATTGCGCGACCGCAATGCGGTAGGAGTTGTGGTGGCGGTGAATGGCGAAATCGTTTGGGCCGATCTTTTCGCCAGCACCGACCTGCTGCAAAAATACTGGCCGAAGCTGGTTCGCTCCTACGCTGCGGAATCGATTGTTGCGCAAGGCAGCGGTAAGCGGGTCTATGAGAACGCCGCGCAGAGGCTCTGCGAAGAGCACGCGAGAACGTGCCCGTCGCTCGTCGCCGCGCTGAGAGTGGGACTCACCCGAGCAGCCACCATGGAGCTCGACGATCAAAAAGCGTGGGCGCTGCGAGACGCGTTCGACGGCGTGCTGGATGTGGCGAGGCGCTACTTCCACATGCAGCAGATGCCGACGCGCCCGACGGTGGGCGCGGCGAAGAAGTTCGTGAACTGAGCCGGCCAGCCACCGATGCAGGGTGATCGGACCGGCGCTAGAGTGCACGACCTATGCGTCAGCTCGGATTGCTCGCGGTGGCTTCGCTGATCCTCGCCTGTTCCGGGAACTCGGGCGGGAACGACGGCGGCGGAGGTGGAACAGGAGGCGGAGCCGGTGGTGGCGGTGGCACCGCCCAGAATCAGGGCATCTCCGTCCTCGATCCCGCGTCCACCGAGAAGCTCCCCGTCGCGATGGCGGTGGGCCCGAACGATCGCGTCGGCGTCGCGTACTTCGTGAAGATCGGCCTGTCCGCGACGCGCTCGGTTCCGCCGAACGACGCGGGCTTCGATCCCGGCGGTGCCTCCGACTACGAGATCCGTTACGTGGAGTGGCGCGGCGGCACCGCGTCGGCGCCGCAGAAGATTCAGACCGTGCAGCGCCCGTTCGGATTGACCGTCGCGTTCCAGCCGAACGGCGAGCCCGCGGTGGCGTACCTCGGCGGCGGCGATGATCAGTCCATCTACTGGTTCCAGTCTGATGCGGCGATCTCCTACCGCTCCAACGGCACGACCTGGACCGAGCAGATCGCGGTCACGCACGGAGATGAAGCGCTCTGTGGCAATTCGACGTGCGCGCCGATCAGCGACCGTGGCTTCCTCGTCGGTCTGAATCCGGCGCTCGTCATCGACGGAACCAGCAGCTACCTGTTCTACCGGGACGGCCACGACGGTCAGTTCCCGCAGCAGGACTGGGCGGGTTCGGATCTCGAGCTCGCGCAGGGCGGCACCGCTGGCGGCACGTGGACGCATGCGGTCGTCGCAGCGGGCGGGGCGGGTGGTGCGAGCACCGCAAAGCCAGGCTGGGGCGGGCATCTGGAAGCGATCCTCGCGAGCGGCAAGCCGGTGGTGATCTCGGATCACGTGCTCGGCAGCGCGGACGGCGTGGGCCACGGCGTGTACCTCCACAGCCTGAGCGGCACGACGTGGACGACGCAGGAGCTCGTGAACGAGCAGACCGCGTCGAACAACCAGACGGGCCCGTCGCTCGCGTGGACGCAGGCGTCCGGGTACGGCGTCGCGTGGGTGAACCGCAATCAGGACTCGCTCAATTACATCTCGTCTGCGAACGGCACGTCGTGGAGCGTGCCCGACACCGCGTTCCAGAACGGGACAGGCGGTTGGTATCCGTCGCTCGCGTTCGATCCGGTGACGGGACAGCCGACGATCGCGTTCTACGTCTGCTCCATTCAGAGCGGGAAGGCGGAGGGAAACTGCCCGGTGGATCAGGACGACCTTCGCGTGACGACGCGCGGGGGCGACGGCACGTCGTGGAACGAGACGGTCATCGACACCGAGGGCGGCTACATGCCGAAGCTCGGGTTCCTCTCGACGGGCAAGCGCGTGATCGCCTACCGCGCGATCGGGACGTATCAGGTGAAGCTGTACGTGGAGCCGTGATGCGGTTGCTTCTCTCCAGTCTTGCGTTCGCATTGCTCGCGGGTTGCGGGAACGATCGAACCTTGTCGGGCAGCGTGGAGGAGTTGTTCCCGCTGACGGTCTCGACGGTCGACGTGCTCCGGAACTCGGACGCGCTGCAGGTGAGCTACTACAACAACCGTGGCGCGGATCTGGACCTCGTGGTTCGCGTGTCGGTTGCGACGGAGGGCCTCACTCTCACCGACGGCAAGAGCTACAAGTTGGATGGGGATACTCCGTCGGGAGTCGCTCGGTGCACGGTGATTCATCTCGCGGGTGGCGAGCCGACTCGCACACTTCCGCGCGTGAAGAACGGCGATCTGTATTTTGGATCGGGCGCCAGGGACGGCGAGGTCACGAAGGGATCGTTCTCGATGTCGTTCGAGGAGAACGGCGACTACGGCGCGGGGCGGACGCTCAGCGGGAACTTCGCTGGCGTCGCGAAGGACGCTGGGTTCAACGACTTCTGATTCGGGCTAATCCGCGTCGTTGCTCTGCACGAGGCCGTACTTGTGCAAGAGCGAGTAGAGGTGCTTGCGGTCCAGGTTCGCCTCACGGCTCGCCTTCGCGACGTTGCCTTTGCACTTGGAGAGAAGCCGCGTCAGGTACTCGCGTTCGAAGGCGCGGATGAGCTCGTCTTTGCACTCTTTGAACGGCCCCGAGTAATCCACCGGCAGCACTTCGCCGCCCTGGCTTGGCTGTCCCTGGTACTCGCGCAGGAGCGTGTCCGCGCTGAGCTCCGGGATGTCGGCCATGTGCTTCGCTCGCTCCAGCGCGTTGCGGAGCTCGCGGACGTTGCCGGGCCAGGTGTGGCCGGTGAACTGTTCTCGGACCTTCGGCGGCAGTCTGTCCCAGAGCGCCGAGTGCGCGAACGCGTCCACCAAGAGCGGAATGTCCTCTTTGCGATCGCGGAGTGACGGCAGGTTCATCGTGAACACGGAGAGGCGGAAGTAGAGATCCTCCCGGAACCTCCCTGCCTGCGCCTCCGCCCAGAGATCTTTCTTCGAGGCAGCGACGACGCGCGTGTCGAACGAGATCGGCGTGCTGGAGCCGAGGCGGCGGAACTCGCGATCCTCCAGCGCTCGAAGCAGCTTCGGCTGAAGGTCCAGCGCGAGGTCGTCGATCTCGTCGATGAAGAGCGTGCCGCCGTTCGCCCGCTCCAGACAGCCGGTGCGCTGCGCCACGGCCCCGGTGAAGGCGCCGCGCTCGTGGCCGAAGAGCTCGCTCTCGATCAGCGAATCCGAGACGGACGCGCAGTCGAACACGACGAAGGGGCCGCCCGAACGGGGCGACAGCTTGTGGATCGTCTTCGCCGCCGCGCCCTTGCCCGAGCCCGTCTCGCCGGTGATGAGCAG
>JBJMQN010000727.1:0-3728 GCA_045802665.1 Myxococcaceae bacterium
AGCGCCTTCACGACCTCCTCCGCGCTCCCGAACGGCCGAAGCAGCTTCGACTGGCGCATCACTGTCCGGACATCTCCCGGCGTGAGGTGATTCAACGCATCGAGTCGCGCGCGGAGTGAGAATGTCTCCTCCGGCAGCGCGATCCCGAGCTGCTTCAGCGTCTCGAGGAAGAGCCTCCAGCGCTGCTCGGGCTTCGGCGGCTCGAAGCGGATCTTCAGCGTGAAGCGGCGCAGCGACGCCGGGTCGAGCGACCCGAACGCGTTCGTCGCGCAGAGGAACAGGCCGTTGAACTCCTCCATCTGCACGAGCAGCTCGTTCACCGGCGTCACCTCCCAGCTTCGCTGCGTCTTCGCCCGGTCGAACAGAAAGCTGTCCGCCTCGTCGAGCAGGAGCACCGCACCCTCGGCCTCCGCGTCCTTGAACATGCGCGCGATGTGCTTCTCCGTCTCACCGATCCAGCAGCTGAGGAGATCCGACGCTCGCTTCAGGAGGAGCGGGCGATTCAGCGTCTCCGCGACATGCCGGGCGAACGCCGTCTTCCCCGTGCCCGGTGGGCCGTAGAGACAGATCGATCCCCGAGGGGAGCGCTGCAGCGTGCTCACCAGCTGACCGAGATCCGCGCTGCACTTCACGTACTGAAGATCGTAGGCGGGCCCGTCGGTGATGGCCGATCGCGTGGCGCTGCCGTTCAACGCAAGGGACAGCTCCATCACACGCGCGGTTGCGTCCTTCGCGTTCTCGGGATGGCTCTGCGCGACGAGCTCCACGACGCGCGCGGTGCGGTCCACATGCGCCGGCGTGAGACGCGAGTCCGCAGCGGTTCGGCGAAGCCATGCTTCGTCCTGGGCGGTGAGCCGTGCCTCCAGAAGTTTCCGCTTCACGGCCACCGTCGGCGCGCGCAGCTCGATCACGAGATCGAAGCGGCGCAGGTAGGCCGGATCGATCTGAGCGATCTCGTTGCTGATCCAGATCGACGGGACCGGGTTGTGCTCGAGCAGGCGGTTGATCCACGCCTTGCCCCAGGCCGCTCGATCCGCCGCGCCGAAACGTCCCGCGCGGGGGAACACATCTTCGATCTCGTCGAACAGAATCAGCGCACGGTCGCGGTTCTTCAGCACCTGCTGGCAGAGCTGAAATGCGCCGAAGCGCTCCTCGTGGGTGATCGGGTAGCCGTTCTCGTCCTGGTCCGCGACTTCCTGCAAGGAGGCGTTGATCGACGCGGCGATCGCTCGGACGAGCTCGCTCTTGCCGGTGCCGGGGATGCCGTGGAGCAGCACGTTCACGCCGGCCGTACGGATGCGCAGCGCGGAATCCAGAAGGGCGGCGAGCAGCTTCGCGTCCGCGCTCGCGTGCGGAAAATCCTCGAGGGTGAGACGCGCCGGCTTTCCGGGCCTGAAGAAGTGGCGGAGGAGCTCGTCCTCCGAGGCGTGCTCCGCGCTGAGCAGTTCCATGAGTCCGGCGCGCGCCTTCAACGGATTTCCGTGAGCGGAGAACGAGAGAAGACCGCTGGAGACGAGGACGCCATCGCGCCGGAGTGCCGCGAGCACGCGATCGCTCTCCACACCGAGGATGCGGCTCAGCGAGAGAGCCAGCTCGGGGAGGCTCTGCGGGCGAAGCTTACTGACGCAATCCGAGAGGGGCCCGGACACCCGACAGGCGATCGCGAAGACCACGAGCTGCTCTTCGAGTGGAGACAGCGACAGCGCCTTGCCGAGCAGCTTCGCGTTGCGATGAAGCGGCACCGCGGCACAGTCGGGCACGATCTCTGCCGCGCGCAGCCGCTTCGCGAGCGCCATCCGAACTTTCGTCGCGTTCTGCTTTTTTCCGAGCAGCTTTTCGAGCCCGACCGCCCAGAGGATCTCGTCGTCCACGCCACCGTGAAGCCGCGAGAACTGCCGCCACACACCGAGCGTCACCAGCGTGCGAAGCATCCAGCGATTCAGAGTCGGCGCGAGCGAGGGCGCGGAAGTCGGCGCGCCCGCCTTGCGATTCTTCGACATGGGACGCAACGACGCCGAGAGGTGAGCGGGCCTGACGAGGCGATTCAGCAGGGCAGCGCGCTTTGGCAAGACGACGGGAGCGAGACGCAAGTGCGCGGATCTCGACGGAGCGGTGTGACTGCCGAACGTCACGACGCATGGCGGCGCACCCGCAACCCTGCGGATTCTGGCCGGGACAGCTCCTGGCTCGCGAATGGCGTGCGAGCTCGCTCGGTAAGCCTGATCACTCCAGTGCACTCTCACTGGCGCACGACTGTCGCAGCGACTGTGACCTGCGGGTGACGCCCCCTTCACTCCCATTTGAGAGCGAGCCCGCCGCGCGGTGTGCTCCGCCGCATGAACCGGACGCTCGCTGCCCTCTCAATCGCCGCCGTGATTTTCACCGCGTGTGGCGGAGAAGATCCGTACCGCGACGAAGTCTCCGACGACGTGCTCGGCACCTACCGGGCGGGCCTCACCATGAGCGGCGTCGGTGGCTGCGACACGTCCGTCGTGCAGGGCCTCACTGATCAGCTCGTGGAGGAGCTGGACTGCATCGCGCCGAACGCGATGGTGAACTTCAAGGGCCCGCAGGTGAACCTGTACTCGTCGGTGCAGCCGTTCCTCGCGCCCGCCGCAGCGTCCTCGCTCAAGGCCACCGCGACCGCCGCGAATGACTTCATCACCGTGAGCTCGGCGTACCGGTCTCTGGCGCAGCAGTACCTGCTCTACAAGTGGTACCGAGCCGGCCAGTGCAACATCCAGATCGCCGCCGTCCCCGGCAACTCCAACCACAACGGCGGCCGAGCGGTGGACATCCCGTACTACAGCTCCTGGCGCAGCGGCCTCGAAGCGCACGGCTTCACCTGGTACGGCAGCGGCGACGTCGTCCACTTCGACTACCTCTCGGTGCCGACGATCGCGAGCAAGTCGATCCTCGCGTTCCAGAAGCTGTGGAACAAGAACCACACGACGAAGATCGGAGAGGACTCGCAGTGGGGCCCCGAGACCGAGAGCGCGATGGCGAACGCGCCCGTCACCGGCTTCAGCGTCCACGGCTGTACGACGACCGGAAAGCTGACCGGCGTCATCTATCAGGGCGGCTCGACGTCCAATCCGGTGACCGGCGCGACGGTGAAGGTTGGCTCGAACACGGTGACGACCGCAGCGGACGGCAAGTACACCTTCACGCTGGCGCCGGGCACGTACACCGTGACGGCGTCGAAGAGCGGCTACACGTCCACGTCAGCGTCGAAGACCGTCACCGCCGGAGCGACGACCGGCGGCTCGCTGCAGATCAACCCGGTGGCGACGACGGGCGTGCTGAAGGGCACGGTCCATGACTCGGCGAACGCGGCGATCTCCGGCGCGACCGTGACCGTTGGAGGTCAAACGAAGTCGACGGATGCGTCCGGCGCGTTCAGCTTCACGCTGCAGGCGGGGACCTACACGGTCGCCGTGACGAAGTCCGGGTTCAGCACGTTCAGCGCGACGAACAAGTCCGTGACGGCGGGTGGCACGACGAACGTGGATGTCGGCCTGACGGCGACCGCGACGGACGAAGCGCCGATGGTGCAGATCGCCTCGCCGGATTCTGCGCTGGTGAGCGAGCTCGCGCGGGTGACGATCTCGGGGACCGCGGTGGACGACAACGACGCGATCGCGAACGTGACCGTGCAGCTCAACGGAGATCCGGCGGTGCAGGTGCCGGTGACCGCGGGCGAGTTCACGGTGGAGCTCAAGCTTCGG
>JBJMQN010000728.1:0-7367 GCA_045802665.1 Myxococcaceae bacterium
CGAATTCAGGCGTGGGGACACATCGTCCCCCTGCCGCTGATCGAGGTCTCGCACCTGCTCGCGAGCGTCGCCGGCGTCTGCCTCCTCCTCCTCGGCCGAGGCCTTCAGCGCCGCCTCGACATCGCCTGGCTGATCACCTGCATCGCGCTCGTCGCGGGCATCGTGTTCTCGGTGTTCAAGGCGCTGGATTACGAGGAGGCGATCATCCTCGCGGTGTTCCTCCTCGCGCTGCTGCCGTCGCGCAGGCACTTCTATCGAGAGGGCGCGCTGCTGAATGAGGAGCTGTCTGCCGGGTGGATTGGCGCTATTGCGCTCGTCATCGGCGCGTCCGTCTGGCTCGGGCTCTTCGCTTACAAGCACATCGAGTACTCGAGCGATCTCTGGTGGCGCTTCGCCCTCGACCGTGACGCGCCTCGGTTTTTGCGAGCGTCTCTGTCCGTCGTCGTCGTCGCGCTGGTGTTCGGTGCGGCCCGGCTGCTCAAGCCCGTCGGTCCGGACCCGAAGCTGCCTTCGCCTGATGAGCTCAAAGCGGCGGAGGCGATCGTCACCGCGTTCCCGAAGTCGTACGCGTTCCTCGCGCTCGTGGGCGACAAGCAGCTGCTCTTCAACCAGAAGCGCACCGGCTTCGTGATGTACGGCGTGGAGAAGAACAGCTTCGTGTCGATGGGAGATCCGGTCGCGTCCGACGCGGATCGCAAGGAGCTCGTGTGGCAGTTCCGGGAGCTCGCGGATCGCCACGGCGGATGGACGGTCTTCTATCAGGTGGATGCGGCGCAGCTGCCGCTGTACGTGGATCTGGGTCTCGCACTCTTCAAGCTGGGCGAAGAGGCCGTCGTTCCGCTGCAGGGATTTTCACTGGAGGGCAGCGCGCGGAAGGGCCTGCGCGGCGTGCAGCGGAAATTCGAACGCGAGCAGTGCACCTTCGAGCTCGTCCCGCGTGAGGGCGTGCCGCCGCTGCTCGACGAGCTGCAGCGCGTCTCGGATGCGTGGCTGTCGCAGAAGAACACGCGAGAGAAGGGCTTCTCGCTGGGGCGATTCGAGCGCGCGTATCTGTCCACGACGCCGATCGCGGTGGTGCGGAAGGCGGGGCAGCTCGTCGCGTTCGCGAACGTGTGGAGCGGCACCTCACGCGAGGAGCTCTCGATCGATCTGATGCGCTACCACCCGGACGCGCCGCGCGGGGTGATGGATTACCTGTTCATCGAGCTGATGCTGTACGGGGCTCGGGAAGGGTTCCGCGGGTTCAACCTCGGGATGGCGCCGCTCTCGGGTGTCGAGCCGCACGCGCTGGGGCCGCTGTGGAATCGCATCGGCGCGCTCGTGTACCGGCACGGCGAGCACTTCTACAACTTCACCGGATTGCGTTCGTACAAGGACAAGTTTGGTCCAAAGTGGGAGCCGCGCTACCTCGCCTGTCCGGGCGGGCTGGTGTTGCCGCAGGTGCTTGCGAACGTCGCCGCGTTGGTGTCCGGTGGGCTCAGAGGGGTGGTCTCGAGATGAGTTTTCTTCTGCTCGCGGTTCTTGCTGCCGCACCCGCGTCTGCTGATTCGGTCGCGTTCGGACGCTTCGTGAACAGCGTCGTCTGGAAGCCCGAGGGCGAAGTGAAGGGCGCCGCGATCATCCTGGCGCCATTCAAGCGCGAGGGCGCGAACGACGTCGCGAAGGCGCTCAATGCGCAGGGCGCGTTCGTGGTCGTGACGGACGGCTCGGCGTGGGTGAAGCAGCTCGAGGGCGCGAAGGACAAGTGCCTCTATCCCGCCGCGGAGCTGGAGGCGCTGTCGCAGAAGGCCCAGGAGGATGCGGGACTTTCGCGGTACTTCCCGCCGACGCTGATCGCGTTTGGTGGCCTCGGGACGCTGGCGTACGCGTCGATCGCTCAAGGCCCGCCGAACACGTTCGAAGGCGCGATCTTTCTGGATCTCTGTCCGTCGATTCCGGTGAACAAGCCCATCTGCCCGGGCCGGGCGTTCAAGGTCGAGAAGGGCGCGCCGGTTCCCTCGAAGGCGCTGACCGAGCAGTGGACGTTCCTCGCTCGCAAAGACGCGCGCTGCCATTCGGAGAGCTTCTCTTCGCAGATGGCAAACGCGACGGTGACGAAGGTGGAGACGACGGAGGCGGAGGAAGTCGCCAAGGCGTGGACCGCTCGGTACGTGCCTCAGGCGGTGGCGTTGAGCGCTGCGCCGACGGGAGATGCGAGCGTGCTTCCCGAGGTGAGCGATCTGCCGATCATCGAGGTGCCGTCGGACCACGACGGAGAGTTGCTCGCGATCATCGTCTCCGGTGATGGCGGCTGGGCGAGCATCGACAAGTCGATCGCGGAGTCGCTTAGCAAGCGCGGCGTCGGAGTCGTCGGCCTGAACGCGCTCCAGTTCTTCTGGCATCGCAAGACGCCCGAGGAGAGCGCGGCCGCCGTGCAGCGGATTGCCGAACGCTACCTCTCACTCTGGAAGCGCAAGCGCGTGGTGTTGATCGGGTTTTCGCGCGGGGCTGACGTCGTGCCGTTCATCGCGAACCGACTGCCGGATGCGCTCAGGTCGAAGTTGGACCGCGTGGCGCTGCTGTCTCCCGGGAAGAAGGCGACGTTCGAGTTCCACGTGTCGGATTGGATCTCCGGCAGCGGCGAAGAGGGCGAGCTGGACGTGAAGCCCGAGGCCGAGAAAGTCTCCGCTCCGCTCGTCTGCGCGTACGGAAAAGACGAAGCGAAGGAATCGCTGTGTCCGGGTCTGTCAGCCGCGAAGAAGCTCCCGTTCGAGGGCGGGCATCACCTCGATGGAAAGTTCGATGAGCTCGCGGAGCAGGTGATGGCGGGCGCGGACGCTGGGACGCACTGACGGCTCGTTCGGCGTCGAGAAGAGCGAAGCCGTGCCTGCGTAGTCCTGGAGCAACCGGAGATGGGGTGGCTGGGAAAACCAACCCTGCGCAGCCTCGAATTGCGTCGGTAGGGTTGGTTTTTCCAGCCAACCCAGCGAAGAAGAGGCCCGCTCGCAAGACCTCAGCGACAGCGAAGGGCCGCGCGGCGCGCTGATGGGCGGCCTGGCGGTGCCCACCTTCACCGCGTCCTACTTCGCCGAATCCGGATTACTGGCGGCTGCGCTCACGGCATTCGTGCTCGTCGACCCCGTGCCGCTGCCGATGAACTCCTCGATGTACCCCATGGTCATCGCGGGAGCCTCGACGTGCGGGAAGTGCGAGCTCTCCGGAATCCACACGAGCTTCGAGCCCGGCAGCGTCGCGTTCCATCTGTGTCCAGTCCACGGCGCGATGAGCGAATCCTTCTCCGCCCAGATGAGCAGCGTCGGCGTCTTGATCGTCGCGATGACGGGCGTGAGGCGATCGCTCACCTCCGGTGCCAGGCCCTCACGCACGATGTGCCAGAACGCCCGGCGGCCTTCGCCGTCCTGGTAGGGGCGCGCGTACTCGGCGACCTCCTCTTCGGAGATCAGGTTTGGCCGGTAGTAGATGAGGTAGTCGCGCACCATCCACTCGCCGAACGCGATCGTGGCGACGAACTCGGGGACGCGCCCTTTGCGCATCTGCTCGAGGCCGAAGAACGGCGCCGATTCGATGAACGCAGGCGCGTGGATGATGACGAGCTTGCGCAGCCGTTCGGGATGCTTCGCCGCGTAGACAGCCGAATACGCGCCGCCGAGTGAGTTCCCGACGAGATCGATCTTCTCGAACGAAGGGTCGCGTTTCGCGAGCTCCGCACGGAACGCTTCGAGGAAATCGGCAACGTGCTCGGGCGAGTAACCGAAGTCCGCGGGATGATCGGTGAGCCCCGAGCCCACGAGATCCATCGCGATCACGTGATGCTTCTTGCCGAGCTCCTCGATGTTGTACCGCCACGAGTAAGAGGAGGTCTGAAGCCCGTGGACGAGGAACAGCACCGGCCCGCTGCCAGCCTCCTTGAAGCGGACCTTGATCGGCTTCGCGTAGAGCGCCGGGTCGTTCAGCGTGACGAAGTTGTCCGCGAGGTCGTAGTAGTGGTGCGGAGGATCCGGCTTCTCGCGGAACCCGGCGCAACCGGTGGCGAGCGAGACGAGGATGATCAGCGCTGAGAGCGAACGCATGCGTTGGCGGAACAAAGCGGCCGCTCGCGCATGCGTCAATCGGTCGCGCGCGGATGGAACGCTGCGCTGACGTGCACGGTTGTGCTCACGGCGCCCTCGGGTTTACTCCCAATCTGGGAGTGCGGGCCCGGCATGCCCCCCTGTCAGCCCTATTTCTTGAGCAGCTTGAACGCGTGATTCCACGTGCCGCCGTTCACCATCGCGTACGCGACCCAGGCCATGCACATGGGCTCCAGCCAGCGTGACGCCTCGATGCCGCCGAGGTCCGCCATCTCCCAGCCGAAGTCTTTCAGAATCCCTTCGAGCTGCTTCTTCGCGCCGGCGTCATTTCCGCCCACGAACATCGTCGGCGGCCCGCCGGGAAAGGTCGGCTTGAACATGTGCGCGTTGCCGACAGTGTTGAACGCCTTCACGACCTTCGCGCCGGGCAGGGTCCTCTGCACGAGCTCCCCGAGCGACGTCGTGTGCCCCATCGACAGCTGCGGCTTCCCCGTCGAGAAATCGAGCGGGTTCGTCGTGTCGATCACCAGCTTGCCCTTGAAGCTCTCCACGCCCGCCTGCTTCAGCGCGCTCTCGGTCGCCGAACCCAGCGTCGCGAGGACGAGCACCTCGCCGAACGATGCGACATCCGCGAACGCACCCGCGGACGCCTTGGTGCCGGACTCCTTCGCCCACGCGACGGCCTTCGGGTTGTTCGCCTCGCGTCCGCCGAGCTTCACCTCATGGCCCAGCGCAATGAACCCGCGTCCCAACGCCGTACCGACGACGCCCGTTCCAAGAATGCCGACTTTCATCCGTAGCTCTCCGTGAGTGAGGACCGCGCACTTGCTCTCGAACTTACCGAACCGCTATGGCGCTCGCGCGATGAAGACGCTCACTGAACACCTCTGGTTCGAGACGAAGAAGAAGCGCGAGCTCGTGCGCGTGACGGACACCGTGGCGAAGCTCGTGCAGAAGAGCGGGATTCAGGAGGGGATGGCGCTCGTCTCCGCGATGCACATCACCGCGGGCGTCTTCGTGAACGACAATGAGCCGGGCCTCTGGGAGGACATCTGGGAGTGGCTCGAACGCCTCGCGCCGGAGAACCCCGACTATCGCCATCACCGCACTGGCGAGGACAACGGCGACGCGCACTTGAAGTCACTGCTCATCCACCATCAGGTGATCGTGCCCATCACGAAGGGCGTGATGGACCTCGGCCCGTGGCAGCAGATCTTCTACGCCGAGTTCGACGGTCAGCGGCGAAAGCGCGTGATCGTGAAGGTCATGGGCGAGTAGCTCTCCACGTTGGGAAAAGTTTTTCCCGCGCGCCGTTCCGATTCGAACGATCCATCGACTGGATCTCCTGATCCGGCGCTGGCCCCGACTTTGCGATCCGGGAATCCGGGGCTCCGGGCATTCGCGCACCTTCACCACGCGAAGCGGAGTCGAGGGGGTCGACGATGGGCTGGCAGAGGGGAGCGCGCGCGGCGCTGGTACTCGCGGGCGCAATCGCATTCGCGGCATGTGGCAGCAACAACGGGACAACGGACGTTCCGACTGACACGGGCGGCGGCGGTGGCGGCGGCGAGAGCAGTGGCGGTGGCGCGGGAGGCGGCGGAGGAACCACCAGCACTGGCGGCGGTGGCGGAGGGGGCGGTTCGATCGTCACCGATCACGACGCTGGCACGCCCATCATCGACAGCGGCACGCCCGACGCGGGTCACACGGAAACGGACGCAGGCGTCACCGATGCCGGCACGCCTGACGCGGGCACGGGCTTCCAGTTCGGAACGCCGGGTCCATGGGCGGTGAGCAACGTGGTCTACGGCGCGGCGAACGGCATTCAGGAGTCGCCCGTCGTCGGCATCACCACGGACGAGTCGCAGAACATCTGGGTGGCGACGCACTCGGCGCTCTATCTCCTCAAGCCGGGTCAGGTGACTTTCAAGCGGTTCTCTTCCGCGAACGGGCTGCACCTCTCCGACAACCCGGCGTACTACGACGACAGCCACATCACCGACGCGCCCGCGGGCAGCTCGCACGTGGCTGGCGCAGCCGTGTCACCCGGCATCATGGAAGTCGTGGGCGGCGGTCCGAATGAAGTGTTCCTCGGCTACGCGGGCCTCGAGGATGGGGACGGGACGATCGCGGATGCCGCTCGGCACTCGGGGAAGATTGATCAGGTGAAGCTGAACGCGGATGGGTCGATCACCGTGAACCGGTTCGATCTCGTCGCGAATCAGCACGGCATGTTCTTCTGGCACAACCGCACCGTGTACCGGATGGTCTACGACCACTTCATCCATCCGCACACGCTCTACGCCGGCACGAATCACGGCGTGGACATGCTGCTGCCGGATCTGTTCGTCGGCCCGCCGGCGAACGGCAGCTACCCGGACACCGACAGCTACTACCTCAAGTGGATGGGCGACCATCTCCACGCGCGCGTCTGCTACCACATGACCTGTCCTCAGAACTCCGAGGAGGGTCAGCGCATGGGTGAGTGGCGCGGCCTCGCGCTCGACGCGGCGGGCGACCTCTGGCACGCGGGTCGTTGGACCGCTGGCGCGATCACGTGGGATCCGGCGATCAAGGACTGGTACATGCGCGGCGGCAACGCGTTCAAGGCGGCGTTCGGCGATCCGTACAACGGCCCGAACGACACCAACGGCAACGGCTTCGCGAATGAGCCGGTGTTCAAGGTCCCGCAGGAAGGTGACGCGGTCAGCCTCTCCTCGGTGACGGTCGCGCCGGACGGCAAGGTCTGGTTCGCGTCCGAGCCCTGGTATGGCACCGGCATCGACGCCACGCCGTACGGCATCGCGAACTGGGACGGACACAAGTTCACGGTGATCGATCCGGTGGGAGATCTCGGCGCGCCGGAGAAGCTCGTGCACGATCTCGTCGCGCTGCCGGATGGGCGAATCGCGATCGGGTTCACCAACTCGGGCCTGCTCTTCTACGACCCTGCCACCGGCGGCAAGAAGTGGATCCACGGCGGCAGCGGCATCGCGGATGACCACATCACGAGGATGAGCCTCGACACGATGGTGAATCCGCCGGCGCTGCACGTCTCGACGAACAGCGGCGCGGCGGTGATTCGGGTGATGCCGCAGTAACGCGTCGAGCGCCGAGCGGGATCGCCTCCTCACTGAGGCGCACTCGCACATCGCGGTGACTGGAGCAGGACGACGCGGTGCCGGATGACGAGTTCGGCGCCGCGTCGCGCTTCATTCCGGCCGCGTCCGGGCGCGCGGTGTCGGGGCTCCCGGCGTCGAAGCTCTGCGTGCTCTCAGCCGAAGTACAGCGACATCG
>JBJMQN010000729.1:0-12241 GCA_045802665.1 Myxococcaceae bacterium
CGCGTGGCAGAAGGCGGTCGAGGCGGATTCCGCGCTGGGCGAGCTCGCGCTCCCGCGGATTCTGACGCTCTCGCGCGAACGGCTCGCTGCGAAGGACTACAAGCTCGCGCAGGCGGGCTTCTTCGCCGCGACCTCGCTCTCCACTGACAACGCTCAGCGTGGACTCGCGTACCGCGGACTCGCCGAAGCTGCGCTCGCGGTGGGCGATGTTTCGTCCGCGAGCTCCGCGCTGCTGGAGGTCGCGAAGGTCGCGACCCCGAAGGAGCAGGTGGAGCTTCAGCTGCAGCGCGCCGAGCTGCTCGAGAACAGCGGCGATCTGGACGGTGCCGGAGAGAGCCTCGAGGCAGCGCTGGCGATCGCGCCGCGCTTCGGCCGCGCCATCTCCGCGCTCAAGCGCGTGCTGGCCGCGGCGCGGAACTGGACCGGCCCCGCCGAGATCCTCGCGGTGGAGTCTTCCCGCGCTCCGAAAGATCAGGCCGCTCCGCTGTTCGAGGAGCTGGGCCGCATCTATCTGGACAAGCTGTCCGAGACCGGCCCCGCCGAGGCCGCGTTCCGGCGCGCCGCTGCGCTGGATCGCACCAACGTCTACGTCCGCCGGCAGCTCGTCACGCTGGCCGCGCAGAAGGGCGACCTCGCCTCCGCCACGAAGCTGATGGAAGAGGCGGCCGAGCATCTGCCCGCGCAGGATGGCGCGCTCATGCTGCGCGACGGCGTGCGGCTGGCCCTGGAAGAGGGAAACCGCGAGCTCGCGCTTCGTCTCTCGCGGCGCGCGCACAAGCTGTCCGCCGCGGCGGGTGAGGATCTCCGCGTCTTCGGCGAGCTGCTCTACGAGCGCGGCGCGCTGAAAGAAGCGCTGCCCATCTTCGAGAAGCTCTCGCAGAGCATCGACTGGCGCGACCTGCCGGATCTCGCCGAGCGCACGCTGCTCTCCTACGCGGATCTCGCCGAGCAGCACGGTGACTTCTCCGGGGCTCGCAACACGCTGGAGCAGGTCCTCCGCGAACGGCCGTGGTCGCGCATCGCGGCGCAGCGGCTCTCTCAGCTCCTCGCGCGTTCGAATCCGCGCGCGGCGATCGAAGTGCTCTGGAACCAGGCGAAGGAACGCCATCCGTCGGCGGAGCTGGTGTCCGAGCTGCTCGCGCTGTCCGAACGCGCTCGCACCGAGCTGCAGGATCTCGACTTCGCCGCGACCATCGCCGCTCGCGCCGCGGAGCTCTCGAGCTCCCCGCTGGAAGTTCACCGCTACCTCGCGGGCATGTACCGGGAGTCCGGCCGCACCGGCGAGCTGATGTCGGAGCTCTTGCTCATCGCGGACGGCTGCGTCGCCAGTGGAGATCTCGAAGGCGCTATCGCCGCGTACGAAGAGGAAGCGACGCTCGCCGAGACCGTGGGCCGCGTCGACGAGGCGATTCAGTCGCTGGTCGCTATTCGCGAGCTGTGTGAAGACGACGGCGAGGTCGTTCGCGCCGCTGTCTACGAGCGCCGCCGCGCCGAGCTGCTCCGCGACGCGAAGCTGGACCTCGAAGGCGCGGAGGCGGCGCTCCAGAAGAGCTTCGAGCTGCACAAGTCGCTGGAGACGGCGCTTCTGGGCGTCGCGCTCTCCCGCCGCCGCGAGGACTACGAGTCGGAAGCGGACTGGGTGGAGCGGTCCATCGATCTGCGCAAGTCGCCCGAGGATCGCGCTCGCGCGCTGCTCGAGCTGGCGCGCCTGTTCGAGACCCGCCTCAACGCGCGCGCCCAGGCTGAGGCCGCTGCTCGCGAGAGCCTGAAAATTCATCCCGGCTTCCGCGCCGCGGAGGAGCTGCTCGGGTCGCTCCTCGAGAAGGACGGCCGGATCGCCGATCTCGCGGCGATGTACGAAGAGAGCGCCGAGCGTGCGACGGATGCGCGCAGCAAAGCGGACCTCTATCGGAAAGCCGCTTCGCTCTACGCGGATCGCGCAGGCCGGCCGGATGCCGCTGCCGCCGCGCTGCTCGCTGCACGCGCCGCTGCACCGGACGATCTGGACCTGACCGCGGAGATCGCGGACCGGCTGCATCAGCTCGGCCGCGCGTTCGATGCCGCGGAGTTCGATGCGCTGCTGCTCGAGTCGGATCCGTTCCGCGAGCACGTGTTCGCGCGCCACGCGGCGACGCTGGAGAAGACGCGGGACTACGAGGCGCTGGCTTCGCTCCACGTGCGCCGAGGTCAGGCGCAGCAGGGCGAGCAGTCCGCGGAGAGCTTCCTCATGGCGGCGGAGGCGTTCCGCAAGGCCTCTGGCGAAGAGCGCGCGCGGATCTGCGAAGACCAGGCGTTCGAACGCGCGCCGCAGAACGACGTCGCGTTCAAGCTGCTCCGCGAGCGCCGCAAGGGCGATGTCCGGAAGCTCTCCGACGTCCTCCTCGCCCGCGCTCGCGCGGTGCCGGCGGAAGCGCCCACGCTGCTGTCCGAACGCGCTGCGGCGCTGAAGTCCGCTGGCGAAGCGCTGCTCGCTGCTGCGGCTTACGACGATCTCCTCGCCGCGGCGCCGGATGAGCTCGACGCGCTGGTGGCCCGGGCTGAGCTTGCTGCGGAAGCGGGCGGTGCTCGCGCCGCGCAGCCGTACGATCGCCGCGTGCTGGCGGTGGGCGGCGACGAGCTGCCGATGCCGATTCGCACCCGCGCGCAGCTGCGACTGGGTCACGCCTCGCTCTCCGCCGGCGCGTTCGGCGATGCGGCGCAGGCGTTCGAGACGGTGTTCGCGCTGGATCCTTCCGGTGAGCGCGGCCGCGAGGCGCTGTCTCTACTCGCGGAAGTTCACGCTCAGACTCGCAACGCACCGGGCCTGTTCCGGACGACGCTCCGGCTCGCGAAGGACGCGCGCCCGGACGAGGCGGAGGCGCTCTATCGCCGCGCCGCGGAGCTGTTCGACGATCCGAAGGAAGCCGTCGAGGCGCTGCTGCCTCTGGCGAGGATGCGTCCCGCGGATGCGGCGGTCGTCGACCGGGCGGTGCGCGGTCTCAAGTCGCTCGGCCGGTACGAGGAAGTGCTGGAGCTGTCCGAGAAGAGCGCCGAGGCGCTGGGCGGTGCTCCGGCGGCGGAGCGGCTGCTGCTGGCGGCGCAGGTCGCCGAGGACGTGCTCCACGACGCGGCGCGCGCGCAGCACCTCAAGATTCGCGCGGGCTCGCTGGATCCGACCAACCCCATCGCCGTGCGGGCGCTGATCGCCGACGCGCGCGAAAGGGACGACGAGGAGGCGCTGATCTCCTCTCTCGAGCGCTACGAGTCGCTCCTGCTCCGTAACCCGGACCGTTCGCACGACGAGCTCTCCGGCGTTCAGCTGGATCTCGCGAAGCTGCTCGCGGCACGAGGCAACGAAGGCGATGCGACCTCAGCCCGCATGCGGCTGGAGGCGCTGATTCAGGCCGGCCCGGCTTCGGCGGGCTACGGCACCGCGCTGGAGCAGCTCGGCGATCTGCTCGACGTCGACGAGGAGCCGCTCGCGGTGGGCAAGGTGTTCGCGGCCCGCGCGGAGCTCGCGTCCGGCGAAGAGCGCGCGATGCTGCTGCTCTCCGCGGCGCAGGCGTTCTCGGATGGCGGCGAAACGGCTCAGGCGCTCACGCTGTGCCGAGCGGCCCTTGCGGCACACGGCTCGGCGCGCGGTCACAGGCTCGCGGGCGAGCTCTGGGAGAAGAACGGCCAGCTGCCCCGCGCCGCTCAGGCGTGGGCGAATGCGGCGAAGCTCAGCGAAGGCGAAGAGCAGGGCGAGGCGCTCCTCAAGGCCGCGGACCTGTACGAAGCGGCGGGCGAGCCGGCTGAAGCGCGCGAGCTCGTCGAGAAGCTCGCGGCGGCGTTCCCGAAGCTGATGCCGGCGGTGGAGCTGGCGAAGCGGTTCGCCCGGCTCGGCGCCACGGACCTCGCGCTCACGCACGGCTTTGGTCCGGCGATGGCGGCGGGCGACTACGTCCGCGCGCTGGAGCTCGCTGAAGCCGCGAATGATCCGCACCGCGCGCGTGAAGCGCTGTGGGCCGCGGCACGCACGCCCAACGGGCTCGGCTTCGCGGAGCGGCTCAGCAGGGAGCTCACGGCGCAGGGCGCCTACGACGATCTCTTCCAGCTCGCCAAAGAGCTGGAGTCCGTGCACGCCGAGCTCTCGCACTCGCTCTACGAGACCGTCTGCTTCGGCCCCGAAGGCGAACCGGAGCAGCTCTCTGCGCTCACCCGGCTCCTCGAGCTGGGCCATGGCCGCGACGTCATCGCGCGCAGCGTGCAGCGCGTCAGCAAGGCCACGCCGATTCCGCTGCTCGAGCTGCTCGTCGAGAAGGCGCGCGAAGTGGGCGGCGAGACGCTGCTCAACGCGCTGGCCAAAGCTGCGCCGCTGCTCCCGTGGCGGAAGGCGGCACTCTCCCGCGAGCTGTTCGAGCTCCGCCGCGCCGCTTCCGATTGGACCGGGGCGCTGTCCGCGCTCTCGTCCGTGCTGGAGTCCGAGCAGGACTTCCGCGCCCGGGCCGCGCTGCTCATCGAGCAGGGTGAGATTGAGCGCCGCGAGCTCTCCGACGATACCGCCGCGCGCGAGAGCTTCGAGCTGGCGCTGACGTACGATCTCGACTCGGTCGCCGCGGTGAAGCAGCTCGTTGAGCTGTACGCGAAGAGCCGCACCTGGGACCGGTTGGTGGCGATGGCGGACCGGCTGCAGCGGATGGCGGGTGATCAGCCGCTGCGCTCGGTGGAGGCTTCGCTGGTGGATGCGTACGAGGCGCTCGGCCGCAGGGCGGATGCGCACCGCGTGCTCTCCCGTCTGCCGGAGACCGAAGAGAACCTGCGCCGCCGCGCGTCTCTGGCCGCGGCCATCGGTCTCTACGGTGAGGCGCTCGCGCTGCGCGAACGGCTCACCGATGACGCGACCGAGCTCGAGGAGATCCTCCAGGGCTACGTGAAAGCGAACCTGTTGCCCTTCGCGGTGCGGCTCGCGGACAAGCTGCTCGAGCGTGGCTCGCTGCGGATGGAGACGCGCGCGCTGCTCGCCGAACGGCTCTCGCCGACGAAGGAAGGCGCCGCTCTCGCGATCAAGCTGTGGCAGGAGCTCATGCCGCGGCGGCTGGGCGATGCGGACGCGTGGACGCTCTTCTCCGAGGCGCTCCGCGTCTCCGGAAACACGGCGTCCGCGAACCTGATGGATGGCTTCGGTGCCGCTCTCGCGTTCAGCGATGCGACCGCGCATGCCGCTGAGCTGTCGCCGCTGCAGAACCTGGGCTCGCTGGATGGAGCGCCTGCGATTCCGGAAGGCGCAATCGAGCTGTCCATCAAAACGATGCCTCGCCTGCACGCGACGCTCTCCGAGGTGCTTGCGGGGTTGAAGATCCGCTCGCGCGATCTGTATCTGGATCCGTCGGGCGGCGTGACCGCGTACGTGGCGGACGGCGGCGCGCTGGTGATCGGCGTCGGTGCGCTGGCGGCGTTTGGGCCCGCGGAGCTCGGCTACCTCGTGGCGCTCGCGTGGGCGCTGGGCGCGGACGGACAGCGGATGCTCGCCTCCTCCGACACGGCGGCGTGGGCGGACGAAGCGGCCGAAGCGTTCGCGGCGGCGCCGACGTCTCTGGGCGCGGCGCGCGTCGTCGGGATGCTGGATCCTCAGGTGGCCGGCGACGATCCGCAGATCGTCGACCTCACGCCGGTGCTCAAGAAGAGCGCCGCCTTCCGAGCCATCGCGCTCAAGGCGCTGTCGCTTCCGCTCTAGTGTGAGACGGCTCTCTCCCCTCGTCGTCGTCCTCACCTTCGCGGCCGCGTGCACCGTGCCGGACACCGGACCGGGCGACGAGGTGATGGGCAACTTCACGGTGACCGCGGAGGAGTTCCCGTTCGCGCCCGATGCGTCCGAGCCGTTCCCGCGCTGCAACATCGCGGGGCTCGAGCCGGATGCAGGCATCCCGCTGGCCGACGGAGGCCTGCAGCCGGCGCTCAACGAGTTCAGCGGCTCGTTCGAATTCACCGCGCGCATCTCCCGCAACCGCGACGGAGGAGCGGCGTTCGTCGCGATTGGAGGCATTCCACGCGACGCCCAGTTCGACGGACAGTTCGTCGTCGAGACGTTCACCGCCGCTCGCCGGTATCAGCACTGCGAGTGCCTCGACACGGACCTCGAAGAGACGTTGGACGTGGCGCTGCTCTCCACCAGTCAGAACGCGGCGGCTGGGAACGAGTGCCCGGCCTCTCCGCTGGATGGAGGCGTGCCCGCGCCGACACCGGATGGCGGCATCGCTCAGCCGAACACCACGCCGCGCGGCTTCGATGCGGTGCGCGCCTGCGGTGAGCTGACCGACATCGTGCGGCCTCCCGCAGGCAGCGACTGCAAGTGCGGCGCGTGCTGGATGCGGTATCAGGTGCGCGGGGTGAGACGATGACGCGCAAAGCGGTGGTGCTGCTCTCGGGCGGGCTGGATTCGACGACCTGTCTCGCGATGGCCAAGGCGGACGGCTTCGAGCCGCACTGCCTCTGCATCTCCTACGGACAGCGTCACTCGGTCGAAGTGGAACGCGCGCGCAACGTGGCCAGGCTGATGGGCGCCGCGAGCTTCCGCAACGTGACGGTGGATCTGCGCGCCATCGGTGGCTCGGCGCTGACGGCGGACATTGCCGTACCGAAGGACCGGCCGGACAGCGAGATGTCGCACGGCATTCCGGTGACGTACGTGCCGGCGCGAAACAGCATCTTTCTCTCGCTGGCGCTGGGGCTTGCGGAGACGGTGGGCGCGACGGACCTGTTCATCGGCGTGAACGCGGTGGACTACAGCGGCTATCCCGACTGCCGCCCCGAATTCATCCGCGCGTTCGAGCAGCTCGCGAACCTCGCGACGAAGGCGGGCGTGGAGGGCGCGACGTTCAAGATTCACGCGCCGCTCTCGGGCCTCACCAAGGCGCAGATCATTTCAGAGGGCGTGCGGCTCGGTGTGGATTACGGCATCACCCACTCCTGTTACGACCCCGGACCGGATGGCCGCGCGTGCGGCAGGTGCGACAGCTGTCTGCTCCGGAAGAAGGGCTTCAAAGAGGCCGGCGTGGCGGATCCGACGCGGTACGTGGAGCGGTGACGATGCGGGCTCTGAAGGCGTTCTGCGTGCTCCTCGTCCTCGCCGCTCTTGCGCGAGCGGATGATCCCGAGAAGCTGGTGGACGCCACGACGGTGGTGTCGGACCTCGGCGTGCAGCTCATGTACGCGACGCCCGACAACTTCCTCCACAAGGCCGTGTATCCGAAGGAGGCGCGCTGTCTTCTGCGCGAGAGCGTGGCGGCGCGGCTGGAGAAGGCGGCGAAGACGCTCCGCAAGCAGGGCCTGCGGCTCAAGGTCTACGACTGCTACCGGCCGCGTTCGGTGCAGTGGGAGATGTGGAAGCTCTTCCCGAAGCCCGGGTACGTGGCGAATCCGAAATACGGCAGCAACCACAACCGCGGCGGTGCGGTGGACCTGACGCTGATCACGAAGGACGGCAAGGACGTGGAGATGCCCACGCCGTTCGACACGTTCAGCGATGCGGCGCACCACGGCTACGACGGTGGCACCGAGGAGTCGCGCAAGAACCGCGAGACACTCCGCGAGGCGATGGAGGGCGCGGGCTTCGGCAAGAACCGGATGGAGTGGTGGCACTACGACGCGCCGAACTCGAAGAGCTACGAGGTGCTCGACGAGCCGTTCACCGCGCTCGGTGGTCGCGACGGCGGAAGGTAGGAGGGCGGCGCGCCGGGACCTCGCCGGGCGATTCACCGAGTGCAGCGAACGTCCATCGCTACGGCGCGCAGGCCGCGAGACACGTTCCCGCGGCGCATCTGGCGCTCGAACACTCCGCGTCGAACGAGCAGGTCGCGTTGGGCGGCAACAGGCCGGTGCACATGCTCCCGCCGTCATTGACCGGCGTGCAGCTTCCGAACACGCACTCGTTTCCAGTGCACGCCTCGCCGAGCCGCGGCAGCCGGAAGCAGCTCCCGCCTTTGCACGCCGAGTAGAGCTGGCAGTCTCGATCCTGTGAGCACGGCTTGCCGTCGTCCTGCCGCTGCGCGCAGCGGAGATCCACCGAGCCGTCCGCGGGCAGGCAGGACAGATCGTTTCGGCAATCGCGATCGCCCACGCAGCCCTGGCCTTCGGGTAGCGGTGAGCCGCACGCGCCGAGCGTCGTCGTGGTGACCCCGACGCAGCTGAATCCGTTGGCGCAGCTCTGCCCCGAACCGCACGGGCTGCCGGAGGGGATGGGACCTCTGCTTCCGCACGACTGGGACTGAGGCACGCAGACGAAGCCCTCGCGGCACATCCGATCGTCGCTGCAGGGGCCGTTGTCGGATCTCGGAGTGCATACGCCGCCGTCCGGAGTGGAGGCGCACCACTGCGAGATGACGCAGGTGCCGTCCGTGCAGCTCTCGCCGCTTTGCCGCAGCGGCTGACAGTGACCGACGCCGTTGCAGAAGAGCCCGGTCTGGCAGCGGGTGAGCGCGCTGCAGCCCGCATCCACCGAGCCGAACGACGTGCACGCGCCCGAGGTGCCGGCGCCGCTGGGGAGACAGTACAGACCTGCATCCGCGGAGCACTCGCCGTCCGCGCTGCAGTCTTCGCCCACGGCGCCGGGCGCTCGGCAGGTGCGGGGACAGGACAGGCCGCGGCAGACGCCGGAGGCGCACTCGCGCCAGATGCCGCCGTAGCAGGACGCATTCAGGCTGCTGCCCGCGGAGAGGAACTGATCGCACAGGCTGGGAGTCTGCGCGTAGTCCTCGCAGTCCCGGGTCGACGGGTCGTACGCGGCCGCGCAGGCGGAGGCGATGATCGGATTGAAGCGCAGCGTTCCCACCGCCACGCGGGCGGGCCAGAGCGTCGGTCCGCACTCGGTGTTCACGAGGATCGACGCGCAGTCGCGCACGGCCGCCTGACCGGAGGCGATGAGTCCGCAGTGCTGGAGGTACTCGCACTTCTTCTGGTTGATCAGCGCGCAGGCGTTCTGAAACGTGAGCCCGCCGTCGGTGCCGGAAGTTCCGCCGTCGCGTCCCGCGTCCGTGGTCTCACCGGGCTGAGGGCCCGCATCGGATTGGGTGAGGGACTCAGAGCAGGCGAAGACGATCGCAACGATCGCCGCGGCCAGCAGAGGTCTGCGAAGGCGGGTCATGGGATGGAGGCGGCGCCTTGCTCCCGATGGCCAGCAGGAGAGAGACGCGCTCTCTAGACTCCCCCGTCGAGACGGGTAGAGCAAGCCTCCCTGCACGTCGCGCCAAAGCCGCCGTCAGAGAGCTGTCCGTAGTCGCAGGTCCGCGAGGTGCACACGTCGTCGTATGTGCACTGGTCGCCCACCGCTTTTCGCGGCAGGCAGAGGTCGGAATTGAAGTCGCAGTACGAATCAGATGCACAGCGGAAGAAGCTGCCCTGCGAGCCGCAATCTCCGCCGGCAGACGGAAGCTCCACGCAGCGCGACGTCTTGTTCGAGCAGTACAGCCCGTCCTGACAGTCGTAGTAGCCGGTGCAGATGTCGGCGAGCGCGCCCAGCGGAATGCAGGTGCCCGTCGTGTACGCGGTGGAGCAGCGCAGGCCCGGCTCGCAGACGCCGTACTGGTTGCACGTGCCGCCAAGTCCGACGCGCTTCGTGCAGACGCCAGGAGGCGGCGTGCCGTTCGGAGTCGCCGGCGGATCCTGCCGGCAGAACGCGTCGTCGCCGCAGAGCGGATAGCCCGAGGTCTGCGCGCACGGCTCGCCGATCGCCGCCTGCTGCTTCACGCATTGCCCGCCAAGACAGCCGTAGTTCTGCGGGCACTGCGACCAGCTCGTGCAGGCGGCGTTCGGCGCGCGTCGCGCGAGGCACTGATAGTTGGAGAAGCCGCCGTCCGGGCTGTCGCAGTACGCGCCGGCCGGGTCGCAGTTCTGATCGCCGAAGTTGCAGCTCGCGCCGACGGGTTGATACGCGCGGCACGTGAGCGGGCAGGTGTTCGAGTAGAGGTAGCAGAAGCTGCCGGTCGCGCAGTCCTCGGGGAGGAGACAGCCGGCGTCGGGAGGCTGCCTGCCGGTGAAGACGCGCGGGCAGTCCGCGGGCACGTCGGTGCAGCTTCCCTCCGCGTAGCCGTTGAGGCAGCTCGCCGCGTAGCCGGAGCTGTACTCGACGCGGTTCTGAGCGACGGCGCCCGAATAAGCGACCTGATCACACAGCGCGCGCTGCTCGCTCACGCACTGGCTGAATTTCGAAGGCGAGCGGCGAAGACAGCGGACATCGCGCATGCAGAGCGCCCACGCCTGCGAATCGCACCACTGCGACACCGGGACATCTTCGAAGCCCGCGTCCTTCACGCCCGCGTCGCGCCCCGGGTGCCCCGAGTCCGGAGTCGGGTTGTCGGTGGTGCCGGAGTCCTCGTCCACGGGCTGATCCGTCCCCGCGTCGGTAGGCTCGTTGTGCGAGCCGCAGGCGGCGAGGAGCAGCAGCGCGAAGGGGAGGGTGGAGCGGAGGCGCATCGGAGGGATCGGACACTAGTGGCGTTGAGCGTTCAGCGTCGAGCGTCCAGCGGATCCCGGCATCCAGCGCAGAACTACTTCCGCCGCTCGCCTACTCGCCGGGCCGCGATCAGCTCCGCGACGATCGACACGGCGATCTCCTGCGGCGTGAGCGCATGAATCGGCACGCCCATCGGTGTCCGGACCCGTTCGAGCTGTTCGGCGGTGAAGCCCGCGGCGAGGAGCCGCTGCTTGAAGCGCTCCGCCTTCCGCCGGCTGCCGATGACGCCGAGGTAAGCGGCCTGCCTCGGCAACAGCGCCTCCAGCACGGCCTGATCCAGCGGATGGTCGTGCGTCGTCACGCAGAAGTAGCAGTCCGCGCCGCCTGCAAGCTCTCTCGCGACGTCGGCGGGATCTCGCACGACGAGCTCTACGCCTTCGGGAAATCGCGCTCGGGCGGCCCACTCCTGCCGATCGTCGACGACCGTCACCCGAAAGCCGGTGTGGTGCGCCAGCGCCGCGAGCTCCTGAGCGACATGCCCCGCGCCGAAGACCCAGAGCTTCGCGGACGCAGCGTGCTTCTCCAGGAAGACCTTCATCTTCCCGCCGCAGCACATTCCCAGATCATGCGTGAGGTGCGTCTCCAGCACGCGCGAGTTGTCCGGCGAGTCGAACAGCGCCTTCGCCGCGTCCACGATCTGCAACTCGATCGCGCCGCCGCCCACGGTTCCGCGCACCGTTCCATCCGGCAGCACGATCATCTTGCTGCCCGGCTTCTGCGGCGTGGACCCGGCGCTGTCGATCACGGTCGCGAGCACGAACGGACGGCCCTCGGAAGCGAGGCGGGCGATCTCGGCGTAGAGGTCAGGCGGGTGCACGCTGGTACGAATGTAGGTCAGTTCTTGATGGCCGGCTCGGGCGGCTGCTCGGTCGGCAGGTCGATGATGAACCGTGCGCCGCCGCCTTCCCGATTCTCCGCCGACAGCACACCGCCGAACCGTTCGACGTACTCGCGCGAGAGCGCAAGCCCGAGGCCCGTGCCTTTTCCTTCGCCCTTCGTCGTGAAGAACGGCTCGAACAGCCGAGGCATGACCTCCGGCGGAATCCCCGGCCCGTTGTCCTCGACGAGGATCCGCACGTTGCCGTCATGCTGATCCACGCCGACGCGGATGAGCGCGTCCTCGCGGTGACTCTCCTCCAACGCGTCCGCCGCGTTCACTAAGAGGTTCAAGAGCACCTGCGACAGCTGGCGGGGCTGCGCGCGCACCCGGGGAATCACGCCGCCGAGGCTCTGCTCCACCCGCGCGACACGCTTGAGCCGGAGGTCGGCGAGCCGAAGCGTCTCGTCCAGCACCTCCTCCACGCGCACCGCCTCCAGCTCCGAGTCGTCGTTGCCGCCCGCGAAGCCACGCAGGTCATTCACGATCTGAGCAATTTTCTCCAGGGCTCGATTCACCTGAGTCACGCGCTCACGCGTGGCATCCGTCATCCGTTCGGTCTTCAGAAAGTCGAGCTGCAGCATCGCGAGCTGGAGCGGATTGCGGATCTCGTGTGCCACGCCGGTGGCGAGCTGTCCCACCACCGCGAGCTTCTCCGCCTGCGCGCGCCGCCGTTCACTCCGAGCGAGCTGCGACTGCGCGTCCACCCGCTGCTGAAGCTCATTGGCCTCGGCCGCGCGAATTCTCCGGAACGCGATCGACGACTGAATGCTGACGATGGCGGAGGCCGAGAAGAGCAGCAGCCACACCGCCGCGGCCTCGAAGCTCGCGTGCTCATGGACCAGCAGCGCGGCGGCGGACGCCAGAGATCCCATCACGCCCGCGGCCACCGCCTC
>JBJMQN010000730.1:0-3767 GCA_045802665.1 Myxococcaceae bacterium
ATCAGATTCCGCGCCATGCGCTCCTGCGCGAACTTCGCCAGCGAGGGCAGCACCGTCGGATACGCCTTGGCGACGGTGTTCAGGTGCTCGCGCTTGATCTCGAAGATGTCGGTCTCGGCAATCGCGGTGACCGTCACCGTGGGCGGCGCGCCGGTGAGCAGTGACAGCTCGCCGAAGATCGAGCCGCCGCCGAGGATGCCGATGGTCTTCTGCTCCCCGCCCACCGCTCGGGTGACTTCGCCCTTCCCTGCCGCGACGACGTAGAGCGTGTCGCCGCCTTCGCCCTCGACGCAGATCTTCTCGTCCGGCTTCGCGGTGCGGAAGTTCATCAGCGCCACCAGCGCGAGGAACGCCGGCTGTTCGATGTCCGCGAAGAGCGGCAGCGGCGGGCGCGCGTTCGGATCCGCACCGGGGCCAGAGGAGTCCGGCTGCGAGAGGAGCTGAATCGCCTTGTCGGAGAGCTCCGCGCCCTGCATGCCCATCAGGTCCTGCTCGACCTTCCCCTCGTAGAGCGACTCGGGGGGAAGCGGCGGCGGGACGACGGCCTTTCCCGGCGCGGCGCGCATCGCTCGCGAATGCACGCGGGACAGGGTGTCCTTGATCCGGCGTTCATTGGGAGAGTGTGAGAACGCCTGCCTGCACGCGGCGATGGCGGAGAGCAGATAGTCGCGGCGGAGGAGCCCTTCGGCGCAGGCGATCAGGGTGGTGACCGCGCGTTCGGCCTCGCCCATCTCCGCGAAACAGCGCGCGGCGAGCATGCGCGAGCGGTGATCGTTCGGAACCCGGCGAACCGCCTCGGCAAAAACGGCGAGCGCTTTTTCGAACTGGCGCTCCTCGAGAAGATCGAGCCCGAGCTCGCGCAACGACGAAGTGTTCATTCAGCGGCCGCTTATAGCCCAGCGTGCTCCCGGATCGGCGCGCAGGAGTTTCAAAGTCATCGCTGATGTGCACCGTCGTGCCAATACCTTCGCACCCGCTCGCACCCATCTTGCGGCGGTGAGAATCGGGAGGGGGATGAAGCGAGCGCTGATCGCAGCGGTGTTCAGTCTGTTGCTGGGCACGACGGCACGTGGGCAAACCGTCAGGCCGGAGAGCATCCCGCAGCGTTTCACCACCAGCGAAACCCCGGAGTTGATTGCGCTCACCAACCTCGGCGCAAACCCCGGAATCGGCGCCGCGTCGTTCACGATCGACCAGCCGAACGGGCAGCCGTCGCTCCGGCTTGGCGGGCTCGGCCTTCGGGGTGGCCTCGATGTCGGGCCACGGGATCAAATCTACCGGCTCTATGTCGGCGGAGCTGTGGGACGGCTGACGCTGACGGACGCGTTCACGGGCGCGTTGGACTCCGGTGAGTCGGTTCGGCTGGAGACGAAAAAGCAGCTGACGACGGGCGGGCTGCTCGTCGGCGTCGACTACTCGCCCGCGAAGGTGGTGCACATCCGGCCCGAGCTCGGCGTCGGGCTCTCGCGCCTCACCAGCGACACGAGCTTCCCGGATGGCGGTGACCCGAGCATGTTCATCGGGGTCCGCGACGCCCGGCTTCTACGCTGGGACGTCTGGGCGACGACGATCGCGCCGGCGATCGATCTCCTCGTCGACGTGCCCTTCGATCATCACCGCTTCGAGGCGGAGCTGACCTGGGCGCACGGCTTTCATCGCTCCTTCAGCGAGTCCGCCAAAGAGCTCCACTTCTCCGGGTACACGAACACGCTGTACGGCCGCACGCAGTTCACTTCGCCGACGCCGGTCTCGATCTACGAAATCCCGATCGACTGGGACGTGCAGTTTCAGGTGACGCACTTCCTCACCGGCGAGACGGATCCGCTCGGGTTCAGCACGGTGATGGTGGCTTCCGCCGGCCTCGATCTGCGCCTCGAACGGAAGCTCTGGATCTTCCCGCTGCGTTCGGCCGGGCCAAAGGTCGGCTTCATCTTCGGGCCGAACATCCACGGCTTCTCGCTGGGACTGTCGGTGAGAGGCTGATCGACCCGGGGGCTGACTCACTCCATCTGCGCGAGCAGATCCTTCGCCTTCTTCATCAGCACGCCGTTGTCCTCCGCGAGCTGAACGACGACGCGCAGCTTCGCAATCGCCTCCTTCGGCTCGCGGTCCCGGATCATGTACGCCTGGAGATAAAGCTCGTCCGCGCGCTTGTTCACCTTCGAGAGGCCATCCTTCGCGCGGTCATCGGTCGGGTTCAGCTTGAGCGCCTGGCGGTAGTAGAGCGCGGCGCTCGGGTAATCCTCGCGGGCGTAGGAGCTCACCGCGGCCTGCAGCGCAGCGGAGGCGAGCTCGTCGTCGAGGATCTTGCCCAGCGATCCTTCGAAGCCAATCTGCGCGTAGAGCTCGCGCGCTTTCTTCAGCGGGCGCGCCGCGGCCTCCAGCGAGCCGGCCTTGAACTTCTTCTGCCCGTCCTCGTACGCCTTGCCGAACTGAGGAATGAGCCGCTTCAGCTCCGCGGCGCGTTCGCGAATCGCGTTGTCGCCGCGGTGCGCTTCCACCACGCGATCACACTCCAGCGACGCACGCTGGTAGTCGCCGCCGTTGAACTTGCGCTCCACCGCCTCGAACGCGGCCTCCACGTACGCCTGACGCTGAGCGGCCGCGTGCTGCTTCTGCTGCTTCACCTGTTTCTTCTGCTGGAGCTCCTGGTCCTTCGCCTCCGCGTCCAGCGTCTGCTGCAGGGCGATGAGCTTCTGGTTGTACGGGCGCTGCTCTGTGGGCGGCATCTTGCCGACCAGCGCCTTCGCGTTGTCGTACTCCTTCGCTTCGATCGCGGTGTCCGCCTGGCCCTTGAGCCACGCGAGGTACTTGCCGTCGAGGTCCGCGGAGAGCTTCTTCTTCGCGTCGATGCCGGAGTCGGTCATGAACGAGGCGCGCGCCAGCTCCGCCTTCGCCTCGTCGAAGCGGTTGTCGTCCATCATCTTCTGCGCGGACTCGAGCAGCTTGAGCGATGCCGCCTCCTGCGCGGCCCGGGCGGCGAGACCATCCGAGTCCGTCCCCGGCACCAGCTTCTCGGCTTCAGCGGCGAGCGCAGCGGCCTCTTCGAACTTTCCGTCGCGCGCGGCGTTCTTCGCCTTCTGCATCTTGAGCGCGGCGCGCTCGATCTTCGGGTCCGGCGGCGGCGGCACCGGCTTTCCGCTGGAGAGCACCAGCGCGAGGATGAAGATGAACGCGAGGAACCCCGCGCCCCCGATGATGGCGTATTGGAGCCGCTTCTCGAGCCCCTGCCACGTCGCGAAGATCCCCGTCGGCGGCGCGTCCGGACGCCGGGCGTTCATCGCCGGCCGCTGCTCGGTCTTCGCCGGCATCGACCCCATCGCGTCGGTGGGGAGGTTCTTCTGCAGGTCGACGGGCTTCGGCTGTTCGTCAGACTGCGCGGGCGCGGCTGCGGCTTCCTTCTCCTGCTTGTCCTTCGCCTCGGCCTCTTCGCGCGCTTTGCGGAAGGCGGCGACCTCATCGATGAACCGGATGACGGTCTTGCCGATGGCGATCTCGTCGCCGTGCTCGAGCTTCTTCTCTTTGACCTTCTCGCCGTTGACCTTGGTGCCGTTGCCGCTGCCGAGATCGCGCAACAGCACGCCGCCGTCGCCCACCACGAGCTCGCAGTGACG
The DNA here is from genome assembly GCA_045802665.1 of Myxococcaceae bacterium. GTDB lineage: Bacteria > Myxococcota > Myxococcia > Myxococcales > Myxococcaceae > JBJMQN01. The sequence continues at coordinate 3,615 of JBJMQN010000730.1, forward strand.
ACGCGACGCGGAGGGATCCGAGAGCTTCCACTCGCAGCCGGCCGTGCGGCCGATGACCATCCGCACGCCCTTGAACATCTTGCTTTTGCCCGAGTCCGGGCCGGAGACGATCTCCAGCTTCAGCGGCGGGCCGGCGCGGGTTGCATCCGGTGA
>JBJMQN010000731.1:0-6314 GCA_045802665.1 Myxococcaceae bacterium
GATCGTGACGGCGCTGGAGCTGCTCAAGTTCCAACCGGACAGTCCGCGGCGCGCTTCACATCTGCAGATGATCGAGCGGCAGGCGCATCAGCTCACGCGGCTCGTGGAAGATGTGCTGGACGTTTCGAGGCTCGCGCGCGGGAAGGTGAGCCTTCGCTGGTCGGATGTGTCGGTGGTGGACGTGGTCGCGCAGGCGGTGGAGACGGTGGGTGCGCAGCTGGAACGCAACCGTCATCGCCTTCGCATCGACGTGGATCCGAAGCTCGCTCTCCGAGCGGATCCGATCCGGCTGACGCAGATCTTCGCGAACCTCCTCTCGAACGCCGTGCGCTACAGCGGCGAGGGATCCGAGATCGCGGTTCGTTCGCAGCGCTCCGGAGAACAGCTGCTGCTCACTGTCTCTGACGACGGCACGGGGATCTCCGCCGAGCTGTTGAGCGAGATCTTCGAGCCGTTCACGCAGGGGAAGCGATCGCTGGATCGCATTCATGGCGGCCTCGGGCTGGGGCTCACGTTGGTGAAGTCGCTCGCGGAGCTGCACGGCGGGACCGCGACGGCGCGCAGCGACGGCCACGGCAAGGGCGCGAGCTTCACCGTGACGCTGCCGGCAAATCTGATCGTTCAGTCCTCGCAGCCGTTCGGCTTCGAGGAATCGACCTCGGGGGTTCATGCACCAGCGGCTCAGCGGCTCGCGCTCGTGGTCGACGACAACGTCGATGCGGCGGACTCCCTGTGCGAGGCGCTGGAGATGTGGGGCTACGCCACGCTGCGAGCGCACGACGGCGAGACCGCGCTCGCGATTGCGCTGGAGAAGGCGCCTGACGTCGTGATGCTGGACATCGGGTTGCCGGGGCTGGACGGCTACGAGATCGCTCGCAGGCTTCATGCGCAGCCGAGGGCGTGTCCGAAGATCGTGGGCGTGTCGGGTTACGGGCGCGAGATCGATCAGCGGCTTTCGGCCGACGCGGGCTTCGACGTTCACCTCGTGAAGCCGGTGCAGCTCTCGCAACTCCGCGAGGCGCTGGATCGGCTGCTCTCCTAAAAGACTTTCTGCAGCACCACGCCGACGCCCGTGTTGAACCGGCCGTCGGACGTGAACCCGAACGCGAGATACGAGTCGAGCTGCAGCATGCCCTCGATGAGCGCGTGGAAGCCGGGACCGAACGAGGTGCCCACGCGGAGAAATTCTTTTCCGGTCGCGCGGTCCACTTCGCCATACGCGGCGACGTCCTGGAAGAAGCTGACCTTGTAGACGTCGCGGGTGATCGAGAAGCGGAATTCGCCGGACGCTGAGACGACGCGGTGCACGTAGAGATCTCCGAACACGCTGCGCAGATGCGTGCCGGCGATCAGCTCCTCGTAGTGAAACGGCACCTCGCCCCAGAGGTACGTCGCGTGGCCGCGCAGGAAGATGTCGTGCCAGCCGAGCTCGAAGACCTTCTGGTAGAACAGCCGCGCTTCGCCGAACACGGGATCCTTGATCGCGAAGTAGTGGCGGACATCCACGAGCAGCTCATGCCGGCGATCCCAGCGCTCCGAAGGAACGTCGAAGAGGAGGTCCGCTCGGAGCTGCGCGAAGGTGCGGAAGCGTTCGAGGTCGTGAACGAACGTGGGCACCTCGTGGCCCTCCGCAGCGGCGAAGCCGAAGAGGTGGAAGTAGCGCACGCCCGCGCCCAGCGAGAGGAACTTTCCTTTCACCACCTCGCGCTCGGCCTCGATGACGCCGTCCGCCTGCACGTTCCAGTAGTTCTCGAGGTTGAGATCGAAGCGCTGCCGCTGGACGATCTCGCCTCTCATCGAGAGCACCGGGCGCACGAAGAGCTGCGGTCCGTACCAGAGCCCCTCCGCCGCCCCGCGCGAGAACGCCGGATAGATCTGCTGATCCGAGATCCGCTGCCGCAGCCCGACGCCGCCGGAGACCGCCGTGCGCCAGCGATCGTCCTCGAAGACGAGCGACTTGCCCTGATAGTTGGGCCCGAGCTCGAGCCCGTCGAAGTAGCCGCTGCGCACGTCCACGCCGAGGCCGGTCCACCATTCCGGATCGCTGAAGGAGACGTGGAGCTCGTACGGCTCGCGCGGGTGCACGAGCTCGTGGCCCTGAATCTCGCCGAGGTTCGTGACCTGCGGCCCCACGTGCTTCACCTCGTGGGTGGGGACGAGCTCGTACCAGACGCGATCGATGTCGAGCTTCAGCGACAGCTCTCGCATCTTCCTTTCGAGCAGCGGCCGGTTGAAGACCTCCTGCGGCAGGTCGAGCAGCAGCTTGAAGCGGATGGTCTTGAGCGACAGCTTTCCGCGGAAGACGATCTTCTCGAGTCGTCCCTCGCTGATGTCGACGTCGATGAGCTCGCCGCTGACTCTGGTGCTGACGTCCGCGAGGTCGTAGCCGGCGCGATAGAGAAACGCCTGCAGCTCGTCGTGAATGCGCTGCGCGGTCTCTTCGTTGGCCGCGGCGTCGTCGGGGAGTTGCAGCGCGGCGAGGTAGACCTCGTCGGGGAGCGCGCGGTTGCCGTGAAAGCGTACGAAGGCGTCCGGCGGGAGCGCGGCGCTGGCTATCGCGGCGATGAGCGCTGCCGTGAGGTGCATCCGTCTCCGCACTTCACATGAAAGCGAGGCCCATCGCGATTTCTATCCAGTGCGCTTCGATGCCGACCGATTTCTTGTCGAGCCCGTAGCGGCCGTCGTAGAGGCGAATCGGGAGCCGATAGGAGAAGGTGAGCTCCAGCGGAAGGTGAATCCAGCCTTCCGGGAGCAGGGATGTTCCGACGCTGGGACCCACTCCCGCGAGCGCGTTCGACGACTGCCCGAGCCCGCCCACTCCCGCGAAGGCGTATGGACCCATGTTGATGAGCCAGCGCGCCGCCCAGCGCCAGTGGAACATGTACGAAAATTCGGTCGTGACTTGAGAGGTGTGGCCCTGGCCCACTCGGGTGAGGAGACCGAAGTGGTAGCTGGTCATCCAGTTCGCGCGGGAGCCGAGCGCGGAAAGAAACACCGCGCGGACGCCGATCTGCGGAGGTCCGCCTGCTGCGTCGATGGAGGTGCTGAGCAAGAGCGACTGATACGAGAACGGCGGCGGAGGATTCGGAGGCGCGCCGAGGGCGACGGATGCGGGCGTGCTGCTCGGCGAGGCTGAGAGTTGGTGCGACTGAACGTACGAGGGATCGGCACCGAGCCACTGCAACAGCGACGCCGTCGTCGTTCCGAGCACGACCGACCGCTGCTCTCGAAGCAGGCACGGCGTGACGTTCGACGCGCAATCCCCGCTCTCGCCGCCGAGCAGATAACCGTCGCCGAAGAGCACGAGGTTCCGGGTGGTCCCGCCAATGGAGACCGGAGTGGGGAGCCCGTTTCGGCTGTCCTGATCGTGCTGGTAGCGGCTGTCAGCGAGGCCGTACGCGGAACGATCCAGCCGAACGTGACCGCCGGAGAGTGAGTCCTGAAGGTAGTGCAGGCCCGCGCTCTCGAAGACGAGTGAGGTGAGGATCGGCAGGAGCCGCTTCGCCTTCTCGTGATCGAACGTGGAGACCATCGTCGCGACGGGCTTCACCAGCTCCGGCGTTGCGCGCTGGCTCCATTCGGCGACCCGCTTCTGAAGTTTTTCCGCGAGGGCATCGCAGCTCTCCGGAATGAGCTGCTCGCAGCTCGCGGCTTCGAGATCGATCGCGGTGGCGTGGAGGCCCTGCCAGTTCCGAAACGCAGCCGTGCCGAAGTGGCCGTGGTTGTGAAGAACCAGGTCGAGGTATTGGGGATTGTCGAAGCTGTACGCGCCGGCCGGATCCGAGACGACCTTCTCCGCCGGAGAGCGCTGGAGGATGGACGTGGAGAGCGGCGCATCGGACTCGGTTGGCTCGGCGAGCAGCCTGGGCCAATCGATGGGCCGCTGTGTCTCGCAGCCATCCTCCGCGACGTCGCTCGCCACGCCGCCTGCGTCGCCGGTCGTGGAGAGCCATTCATAAAGCCGGCTCGACAGTCCGTCGTGCACCGCCTGAGGAACGCCTTTCACCGCGCCGAGCTCCGCCAGGTGATCCTGCAGCGCGGAGAAATCGCCCAGCGTGATGCTGTAGTCGTGGCTCTTGTCCGGCGGCGCGTCGAGGCGATTCAGGCTGCCTTCGAGCTGCTTGTAGCCCTCCGCGCAGTACGGGCGCGTCCACTGTTCGGGGCAGGTGAGGGAGAGCGCGAGATAGCGCAGCGCCTTCGTTTCGTCGCCATCCAACGTTGCGGCCGCGCGCTGCTGAGCGAGCAGACACGCGCGATCGGTCATGTAGCTATGCTCCACGTAGTCGAACGCCCACGCGGACGAGGCGCAAAGGACGATGATCGCGGCGAGAAGTCGCATGGCTGCTTCCGAATCCAGGCGCGCAACTGGACCGCGCGCCATTTCCCCGAGCATCGGCCGTGAGCAGCGTTCCGGGAAGGAAATGCGCGCGTGATCTGGATCGTGGTGCTCGGCAGCGTGCTTCTCACCGCGTGTGCATCCGTCGTTGCCGCCGGAGCGATTGCGCTGGGTCTCCGGTTTTCAGAGCGCATTCTGAAGCCACTGGTCGCTTTCGCGGTGGGCGCGCTCCTGGGTGACGCGTTCTTTCACCTCCTGCCCGAGCTCTATCTGTCGAGCGGCGGGCCGCTCCCGAAGTCCTCCGCGGTGCTCGCGGGAGTCGTCTTCTCCTTCATCGCTGAACGCTTCATCCGGCACCGGCATCAGGCGGGACACGCAACGCCCACGATGGCCGCGCCCGCCGTGCTGAACCTCGCGGGCGATGCGGTGCACAACTTCATGGATGGCGTGCTGGTGGCGGCGTCGTACTCAGCGGGAACGGCCGCGGGAATCGCGACGACGATCGCGGTGTGCCTGCACGAGCTGCCGCAGGAGATGGGCGACATGGGCGTGCTGCTCAGCTCCGGAATGGCCTTTCGACGAGCAGTGAAGTGGAACGTCGGCGTCTCGCTGGTCGCGCTGGTGGGAGCCGTGGTGACGCTGCTTCTCGGGACGATCGCGAAAGAGGTGACGGTGTGGTTCGCGCCGGTCGCGGCGGGCGGGCTCGTGTACCTGGCGATCGCGGATCTGATTCCGCAGCTTCATGAGGAAGCGGATGCGCGCGAGTTGATCGTGCAGGTGCCGTTGCTGATGGGTGGGATCGGCGTGATGGCGGCGCTGACGTTGCTTCGCTGAATGCATCGTCGTCGTCGGCGTGCGTTCGCTCAGCGCTCGAACACGAGCGGCAGGGTGACGCGGCTTGCGGCGCGATGCTTCGGAAACCGCGAGGCCTCGAGCGTGTTGAGGATGAAGCGGACGAGTCGCTTCCGCTGCGGCTCGTCGGGCTTCGGCGATCGCGTCGTGTCGCAGAGCACGGTGGCGGACTTCACTTCACCGCTCGCTGCGATTTGCAGCTCCACGCTCAACATCCCCGCGAGCTCGAGCCCGGACGACAGCTCGCGCTGAAGTCCTTCGGTGAGATCGTCGATGCGCTCTTGAAGCTGCTGCTCGCGGAGCGGACCTTCGATGAACGGTCGCGGCTGCACGAACCAGCCGTGGATGACGAGCCGGCCTTCGCGCGGATCCATCGTGCCGTCCACTCGGCGGACGCCGTGCGGGATGCGCGGATCGAACACGAGCAACCGGTTGAAGAGCGACGGCACCTCGCGCACGAGGTTCTCCTCCTCGAGCGACCGCACCGACGTGAACCCGCTCCAGTAATCGAGCACCTCATCGCGAACGAGCAGCGTCTCGCCTCCGCGAAACTGACGGCGGCTCCAGTTCGTGAGCGAGAACACGAACGCGAACGGCCCGTGCGGGAGGTCGCCGTGGAACTCCTGGCGGCAGCCTTCGATGTAGCAGCTCATCCACGGCGGCGAGACGTCGTGGCAGCCCAGCGTGCGCCGGCCCCACCACACGAGGCGCTGATGAAAGGCGTCGTAGAGCTTGCTTGGAAAATACTCCCACGCGGGCGTGCGCAGTGCCGTGTATTGGCCTGCGACGTTCCACAGATCCCACACGAAGCGATCCGAGGTCGCGCGGCGGGGCTCGGAGAAGCGCTGCTCGAAGTGCGCGCGCAGCGCCTTCGCCTCCTGCGCGAACTGATCGACGACGAGCAGCCTCAAGTCAGTTGCAGGTGAGCGTGCTCGAGAACGTGCCCGCGGGCGTGGAGCCGCTGCCGCCGTAGAACACCCGGCCGAAGGGAGCCCAGTTGGTGAAGCCGTTCTTGTCGCCGGGCCGGCATGCGGGATCAGCCGCGCAGGCGCCGCTGGTGGGCACGATCTCCACCGAGCTGCCGCCTGGCGTGCGATTGCCGAGCAGATCGAGGGTGCGCGTCATC
>JBJMQN010000732.1:0-17023 GCA_045802665.1 Myxococcaceae bacterium
CGTTTTCAGGGGTGGGCACCGTTCGTGCTACTCAAGGCCTCCGATGCGGCAGCAGGGACACAAAGCGATCGGCGTTTTCGACTCCGGTGTGGGCGGGCTCACGGTGCTCAAGGCGCTGATGGCCCGGCTGCCGGGCGAGTCCACCGTCTATCTCGGCGACACCGCGCGAGTGCCCTACGGCACCAAGTCCGCCGACGTCGTCACCCGCTACTCGGTGCAGAACGCGAAGTTCCTGATCGAGCAGGACATCAAGCTCCTCGTCGTCGCCTGCAACACCGCCTCTGCCGTCGCGCTCCCGGCGCTCTCGAAGGAGCTGAAGATCCCGGTGGTCGGCGTGATTGCGCCCGGCGCGCAGGCAGCGGCTCTGAAGACCAGGAACCGCAAGGTCGCGGTCATCGGCACGCCGGGGACGATCAAGTCGGGCGCGTACCAGCGCGAGCTGGAGGCCGCGTGTCCCGGCGTCTCCGTGATCGGCCGGCCGTGCCCGATGTTCGTCCCGCTGGCTGAAGAGGGTTGGACGGACGGCGAGATCGCGCGGCTCGCGGCGGAGCGGTATCTCGGTGAGCTCCGGTCAGTGGGCGTGGACACGCTGGTGCTGGGCTGCACGCACTATCCGCTGCTCAAGAGCGTCATCTCGCAGGTGATGGGGCCAGAGGTTTCGCTCGTGGATTCGGCGGAGGCGACGGTGGAGCTCGTCGCGCGCCAGCTCGAGGCTGATCCGACTCCTCCGTCCGGCGCCGAGGTGACCCACCGCTACTTCGTGACGGATGTGCCGGACCGGTTCCTCGAGGTTGCGCCGCGGTTTCTGGGTCGCCTCGTGGAGCACGCGGAACAGGTAGACATCCGGTTCTGATTTCCGGATTGTCCGCGTTCCGCCCAGACTGCAACGGTTGCGGGGTGCTGAGGTCTTTCACTCAAACGTTCAGCCGGGCAACAAGTTTATTCTCCCGCTTCAGATGATGCTCCCCCGTGCTGACACCGTGCGCGTTCGAGAAATCACGCGCGAGATTGAAAGCTTCTCCGACGACGATCGCCCGGCGCTGGAGCGGGTGCTGCAGCCGCTGATGGAGCTCATCGGCGGGCAGACCGCTGCGAGCTACCGCGTGGAGTCCGACGGCACGAACATGGGACTGCAGTACGTGTTCGCGATCGGCGAGCTCGCGTCCAGGCCGATCGAAGAGGTGATGACCCGAAGCATCGCCTCCGCGCGGGGCCGCTTCGGTTTCTTCGATCCGCTGAAGCCCGAGCCCCGCCAGCGAAACAAAGTCCTCCGCCTCGGCACCACTCGAGCGCTGCTGGAGAGCTCGACGCTGCAGGCAGATCGGCTGAAGAAGCTCGGCATCGAGGACGAGAATCGATCTTCGGTGATGGAGGCGGTGACGCAGTACGCGACGTCGGCGATGGAGCCGCTCGGTGTGATGGATCAGCACCAGACGCGCGCGCTGATCTGCGACGGGCCGACGCTGCTCGCGTGGGTCGGGTTCTTCACCGGCGAGGCGCTGGACGGGAGAGCGGAGGCGGTGTTCCAGGAGCTCGTGCCCGCGCTTCGTCAGCGGCTCAAGCTGGAATCCGAGCTTCGCGTCTCGCGCTTTCAGACGCACTGTCTCGCCACGGCCTTGGACGCGGTGTCAGGCTCGGCGGCGATCTGCAGCGCGGATGGGCACGTGCTCCACGCGAACGCCGTGGCAAGAGCGCGGATCGATCTCGGCGATGGCGCCTTCACCGCGCTGGTGCAGGACGCGCTCGCCGCCGTGCGCCGGAACGAGAAGCCCGCCGCTGCTGAGGTGAGCACGATCCATGGGCTCGGAATGCGGCCGTCCTATCTCGTGGTGCAGCGCGCGCCGCCCAAAGACATGGGCACGCGGCTTCGCGACGCGACGAAGAAGTGGGGCTTCACCTCACGGCAGCTGGAAGTGTTGGCGCTGCTGGTCGCGGGCGAGATGAACCGGACGATCGCGACGGCGCTGACCTGCTCGGAGCGGACGGTGGAGATTCACGTGACGAATATTTTCGATCGCATGGGCGTGGACTGCCGGTCCGCCGCGGTCGCGAGGTTCTATGAAGGGACCTGAAGCAGCGGTCCTGGAGCAGGGCAGCGGCACGCCGGTCATCCTCGTGCACGGAGCGCCGAGCAGCGCCGCAGGCTGGGCGCCGATCGCCGAACGCCTCGCGCGCTCCGCGAAGGTCGTGACCGTGATCGCGCCCGGCTACGAAGGCGCGAGCCCCGTCGAAGCGGACGTGGTGAATGCGCAGGAGCGGGCGCTGCTCAAAGCGACGCAGAAGTACGGGCGGGCGCTGTGGGTGGGCTTCTCGTTCGGAGCAAACCGGATCCTCCGCTGGGCCGCGCACAAGCAGATCGATCCACTCGCCCTGCATTCCATTGGAGGCTTCGCCTTCCTTCCGCCCGAGGTGCGGCGGGGGATGAAGGAGACCGCTGCCTTCGTGCGAACGCTGCCCGACGTCAAAGCGGAGCCCGTGCGAGGACAGTTCTGCGCGCAGATGCTCTCGCCGAAGTGGGCCGCCGCGCACCCCGAGACGCTCGCCGAGATAGGCCGCTGGATCGACAGCACCAGCACCAGGGTGCTCGCCGACGAGCTCGACTTCGTCGCTGATCTCGAGCCCTACGACCTGAGCGCGATCAAGGCGCCCGTCGTCGCGAGGACCGGAACCGCTGACATCAACGTGCCGCCGGAGCGGTCAGAGCATCTGAAGCAGCTGCTGCCGCAGACCGAAGTCGAGAGGGTCGAAGGCGCCGCGCACGCGCTCCTGATCGAAGACGTCTCGGGGACGGCTGACTCGATCCTGAAGCTGCTGAAAAAAGTCGGCTGAGCGGACTTACGCGATCGGCGTCTGCGTCTGAGCTTCGCTCGCGTTTCGAGCGGCTTCCTCACGCTGGGCAGCTTCTTCGACCATCCGCGCCGCCAGCTCGCCGATGTCGTCTTTGCGCGGCAGCGCGCCGGACACCGCCGTGATCAGCGTCTCCAGCGTCTGGAAGAACTGCACCGCCTGCAGCGGGCGATTCAGCCAGCCCACGGTGATGCAGTAGTACTTGTTGTACGGCGCGGTGTGGTGGACGTTGTGATGCCCCGGCGGGAGCAGGAGGTGCAGCCGCTGCAGGAACGCGATGTAGCCCGGCGGCGTGTCCATGTGCGCCCACTTGTGCGCCTGGTTCGTGAGCAGCACGAACGTCACCGTGAGCAGCATCGTCGTGAGACCGAAGAACGACCACGGTCCGATCGGCGGCACGAACGCCACGAGCGCGATGCCGGGCAGCGAGATGAAGCAGTTGTTGCCGTTGGTCTCGACGAAGTCGTGGTGGGTGATCGCCTTCGGGTCCACGTGATGCTCGCGGAACGGACGCAGGAGCGCCTTGCCGATCACCGGCATGTCCAACCTGCCCCACGTGTCCGCCATCCAGTGCACGAAACCCGAGATGAAATCCGCCGCCAAAAAGCCAGTCATCGCCGCGGCGATGCCCAGCAACGGGAACTCCACGGCCGCAGCAGAAAGTCGGTACACGCCCACGCCGGCGCCGGTCACAAAGAGCACGATGCTCGCGATCTCGAACGCACGGATGCCGCGCGAGTAGCCTGCGGCGAGCGCGTTGGCGTCGTGGTGTTTGATGTTCCGGGGCGTGGCCATGGAAGCGCTAAATAAAGCCGAATCTCGGACAGTTGGGTAGGCGGCAGGTCTGACCCGAATGGGGGGCAAGCGACCTACGTCAACGACCCCTCAGGTGTTACGCGGATTTATCCCGTTCATGACAAGGCGATGACAATTGGCGCACTGTTCAGGACGGCCGACATTGGTTTGCGACCCGGGTTCAGAGCGCGATCAGCCACCCGACGCGAACGAGATCACGCGCTCTAGCGTTCCGTTCTTCCAGACGTCGTTGTGCTTCGCGCCTTCGACCGGGAAGAACTGCACGTTGGGGAGGGTCTTCGAGAGCGCCTCGCCCATGTCGTAGGGGATGACGTCGTCCTTCGTCCCGTGGATGAGCAGCGTCGGCAGCTTCAGGTCCGGCGCCTTGCGCAGGGTCTCGTACTTGTCCTTCGCGAGCAGGCCCACCGGCATGATCGGGAACATCCGCTTCGCCACTTCCGGGATCGACGTGTACGCGGAGACGAGCACGAGCCGCGACCCGAACCCGCGTCGCGCCATCTCCGCCGCGACGCCGCTGCCGAGGCTCCAGCCGCAGATGACCAGCGAGTCCTTCGGAACTTTCAGCGTGTCGATCGCGTAGGAGATCGCCGCCTGCGAGGCGTCGTAGAGCTTGTACTCGGACGGCGGCCACTCCTTCTCGTCGAGCCCGTAGCCGGGAAACTCGACGCCGAGAAATCCGAGCCCCGCCTCGTGCATCGGCACCGCGAGCCAGTCGTCGTTCGAGATCGCCTCGCCGTTGCCGTGGAAGTGAACGACGGTGTTCTTGCCGGGCGCCGCGGGCAGATAGACCGCGTGCACCGTCGAGCCGTTCGGGCCCGGGATCGCGAGCCACTGCGAGTCCTTCCACGCGGGCGTGCTGGTCGTCTTGGGCGCCGGATAGAGGAGCGCGGCCTGCTGCGAATAGAGGAAGCCGCACGCCATCCCGTAGCAGGCGATCACGGTGACGACTGCGATCATCAACAGCCGCTTCAGGATTTTCACGCGGTCGCCTTCATGGTCGTTGGGGGCCGTTCCACTCGGACGAAGGCGTTGTAGTCCGGCTCTCCGGAAGAGGGATCGTAGCGGCGGCCAACCAGAACGTTGCACTCAGGCCAGAACGCCTGCAGGTGTCCGGGACGGCACGGTCCAATCGCGCAGTAGCCCTTCATCTCGCCGAGCTCGTTGCGCAGCACCACCGGCTCACCTTTGCGAAGCCCAAGCGCCTTCGCGTCCTCTTCAGAGAAGAAGACAGCGCTCCTGCTGCGCTCGCCGGTGATGCCGTCCTTCTGGCCCCAGGTGATCGAGTTGAACTGCTTGCCCCGGCGCGACGCGAGGAAGAAGTGGCCCGGGGGAATCTCCACGTGCGGCACTTCCAGCGTCGTGAACTCCGCGCGGTTGTCCGGCATGTGCGCGAAGAGCCCGCCTTCGCCGAGCCGTTCGCCGCCCCACTGCACCCACTGACCTTCCTCGTGCAGCTTCTCGATGCCCGAGTAGAGCGGCATCGTGCGGCCCATCTCGGTGCGCACGTCCTGCGAGTCCGGATACGCGAAGAGCTCAGGCTTGTCCGGACGGAGCGCGGCGCCGATCAGCGCGGGGATCTCCCACTCCGGTTTGCATTCGCCGATGCGACGGCCGGGGATCTCCGGCGAGTAGCGGATTCGGCGTTCGGTGTTCGTGGAGGTGCCGCCGCCGCGCTGCTCGTAGCGGGTCTGCGCGGGGAGCAGCAGAATCTCGCCGCCATCCATCGAAGGCTCCACCAGCGCGGACGTGTTGATCACGATGTCCTGATGGATGCGCAGCCGAATCCTCGAGAGCGCCGTCGCCGCCGCGTGCGGATCCGGCATCGTGTCGAGGTAGTTGCCGCCCATCGCGTAGAGCAGATCGAGCCCGCCCTCGCCGCTGCGATCGAGCAGATGCGCTGCCCTGAGCCCCTGCTTTCCCGAGAGCTTGATCCCCCAGTGCGCTTCGAACGTGGCGGTGGACTCGGGCGTGATCTCCACGCTGCCCGGATACTTCTCCGGATCCACGCCGCACTCGCCGGTGCCCTGCACCCCCGAGTGGCCGCGGATCGGCACCACGCCCGTCCTGGCGCGCCCGATGTTGCCGCGACACAGCGCGAGGTTCACGACGGCTTTGACGTTCTGAACCCCGAAGCGGTGCTGCGTGAGCCCCATGCTGTAGACGAGCACCGACGTCTTCGCCTTGCCGTACCAGTCCGCGAACCGTTCGAAGTCAGAGCGCAAAAGGCCTGACGCGGACTCGAGCTCCGAGTACCCAAGCGCGTCGAGCGACGCTTCCAATTGCTCGAACCCCGTCGTGTGCGCGGCGATGAAGTTGCGATCGAACTGGTCGCGCTCTTTGAGGACCTTCATCACGCCCGTCATGAACGCGATGTCGCCGCCGGGTGCGACGGGGAAGAAGTCGTCGGTGATCGCCGTGCCGAAGACGGCGCTCGAGGCAACGGACGGAACCCAGTAGCGATCCAGCGCGGGCTCGCGGAATGGATTCACCACGATGACTTTGGTGCCCGCCTTCTTCGCGAAGTGCAGGTACTTGGTGGAGACCGGCTGGTTGTTCGCGAGATCGGTCCCGAAGAGCACGATGAGCTCGCTGCCGATCCAATCTTTCAACGAGCAGGTCGGCGCCGCGTACCCGATCGTCTCTTTCAGCGCGGTGGTCGAAGCGGCGTGACAGAGCCGAGCGCACGAGTCCACGTGCGGCGTGCCCGCGACCCGCGCCAGCTTCTGGAACGTGTAATAGGCCTCGTTGGTGAGCCCGCGCGAAGAGGCGAAGAAGCCCATGCGATCGGGATCCGTCGTGCGCATCGCCGCCGCGGCTTTCCGGATCGCCTCGTCCCAGCTGATTCGGCGGAAGCCCTTGTCGCCCTTCCGGTAGATCAGTGGATAGGGGAGGCGGCCGAGGTGATGGAGCTGCTCATTCGTCTTCGCTCGCAGCGCGGACATGTCGTTCCACTTCGACTCGTCCATCGCGTCCATCGTGTTGAGGCGCAGGAGCTTGAGCCGAGTGAGACACAGGTGCGTTCCGGCGATGACGTCGTCGCGCAGTCCCCGCGGTCCGAGGGAACATCCGTCGCAGACGCCGTGATTCAGAATCCGCCACGCGTACGGGAGCTGCTTCCGGTTCTCCCAGAGGACGGTCAGCATCTCGCGGAAATGGCGGGGCTTCGTGCGGACGAGGAGCCCGAACGGGAAGTACACGCGGATGAAGTTCCAGAGGCGCTTGATCATGAAAGGCCCGAGAGGCGCTCTCTGTGGGTGTACACGTTCATCGCCCCCTCGCGAACGAAGCCCACGAGCGCGACGTTTGCCCGGTCGGCCAGCTCGATCGCCAGTGAGCTCGCCGCCGACACCGACGCGACGACGGGGATGCGAGCCATGGCGGCCTTCTGGATGATCTCGAAGCTCGCTCGGCCGGAGACGACGAGGAGGGCGACGTCGGTGTCGCTGGGACGACGCGCGCCGCGAAGCATGGGCGAGGAGACGCGGCGATCCTGAATCAGCGCGCCGATGACTTTGTCCACCGCGTTGTGCCGGCCGACGTCTTCGAAGCCGTGGATCAGGTTGCCGTCGTGGGAGATCGCGGCCGCCGCGTGTACGCCGCCGGTCTCGCGGAAGTTCTGCTGGATCGTGGAGAGTTGCGCGAAGGCGCCGGGAACCGTCGCGATCGGCAGCGGCCTGGAGTCACCGACGGTCCCGGTGAGCGCGAGCAGATCGTCCACGGACCTGCGGCCGCACACCCCGCACGCGGCGGTGGTCAGGGTTCCACGGCGAGAGGCGGCGACCTTCTCGAGCTCGAAATGCACTCCCGGGCTGGGAGTGACTTCGATCGCGTTGCCGTAGCCGTCGTCACCAGGACGGCCACAGGGAGCGATGGTTCCGACGTCGTCGATCGAACCGACGATCCCCTCGGAGAAGAGGAAGCCGAGCGCGAGCCGCGCATCCTCGCCGGGAGTGCGCATCGTGATTGCGACGACCTCTCCGTTCACGCGGATCTCCAGCGGCTCTTCGATCGCGATGCGGTCGTCGATTGATTCGCTCGAGGCACCGCGAACCTTCATGACCGGTTTTTGAGTCACACCCTTCATTCGTACGCGGATATTCGCGCATCGATTGCAGATGTTCTCGTTTGCGCTCACGACGCGGTGCGGCGGTGACGCCGGTGCCCGTGCGATCGCATCATCGGCGGTGATGCGTCTGCTGCTCGTGGTTGCGCTGCTCTCCGGTGGATTCGCGTCCGCTGCGCCGCTCCCGCGGACCGTGATGACGGTCGATCTGCGGAAGGCTCAGCTGAGCCACTTCTTCCGGCTGGTCGCCGAGAAGGCGGACGCGAATCTGGTGATCGATGACTGCGCGGGCGGGAAGGTCGCCGACGTTCGAGTTCGGAACGCTCGGTTGGATGAGATCGTGGCGCTCGTTGCTGCTGAGCACCACGTCTCGGTCCAGTATGACGGCTCGACCATCAGCGTTGGTTGTTTCGAGTGAGCCTGACGGTGTGTGCTAACTAGCTGCCCCCTCGTGGCTGCTCCGAAGCGAACTCGCAAAGACTGGTGGATGGCGCTGCCCGGCCTTGCGCTGGTGGCGATCTGCTACTCGGCGCTGACGAATGACGCGCAGGTGAACTGGCTTCAGTTCGCGATGGCGGTCGCGGGCGTGGCGTTGCTCGCGTGGGGCTACTGGCTCGCGGACAAGGGCCGGGCGGAGGCTTTCCGACGTCAGCGCGACGTGATCCTCGCGACGCTCGGCATCATGGGCGCGGCGGCGTACTGCAACTTCGGCCACCAGCACTGGACCAACTTCATCCACATCTGGGACACGTACCACTACTACATCGGCGCGAAGTACTTCCCGGAGCTCGGCTACGAGCGGCTCTACGACTGCACCGCCGTCGCGGACGTGGAGGCTGGCTTCAAGACGCAGGTTCAGGCGCGCGTGATGACGGACCTGCGCACCAACGTGATGGTGAGCGCCGCTCCGCTGGTCGATCACCCGGAGCTCTGCAAGCAGTACTTCACCACTCGGCGGTGGGAGGACTTCAAGCACGACATCGCGTTCTTCCGCTCTCGCGTGGGCTTCGGGAAGTGGGAGCAGATTCAGAAGGACCACGGGTACAACGCGACGCCGGTGTGGAATGCGCTCGGTTCGCTGCTCGCGAACAGCGGACCCGCGACGCAGAGCCAGGTGGACTTCCTGTGTCTGCTCGATCCGCTCTTTCTCCTCGCGACGTTCCTGATGATCTGGTGGGCGTTCGGATGGCGCGTAACTGCGATTGCCGCGCTCTACTTCGGCATCGACATCCCCGGCCGCTACCTCTGGACCGGCGGCGCGTACCTCCGACACGACTGGCTGTTCTGGATGGTCGCGTCCATCTGCCTGCTCAAGAAAGAGAAGTACGCGGCGTCCGGCGCGACGATCGCGTACTCGACGCTGCTGCGGCTCTTCCCGGGGCTCCTCATCGCCGGTCCGCTGTTCGCGTTCATCCAACGAGCGATCAAGGCGAAGAAGCTCGAGCGCCCCTTCATCCGCTACGTCGCAGGCGGCACGGTGACCGCGGTGCTGCTGGTGCTGATCTCCCTTGCTGCATCCGGCGGCCCGTCGAGCTGGGTGACCTTCGCGCGCAACACCAGCAAACACGCAGCGACTCCACTCACGAACCACATGGGCCTCCGCACGCTGCTCAGCTACCGGCCCTCGACGATTGGCGCGGTGTTGGTGCGGCCGGGGACGACGGATCCGTGGGCGCTCTGGAAACAGGCGCGGGTGGAGAAGTTCGACGAGCTGAAGCCGCTGTTCTATCTGCTGTGTCTGGGCTTCCTCGCGCTGCTCTGGTTCGCGGTGGAGGGGTCGGGGTCTGAGCCATGGCTCGGGGCGGCGCTGGGCACGGTGATGATCGCCGTCGGCTCGGAGCTCACCTGCTACTACTACTGCTTCTTCATCGGGCTCGCGGTGGCGGCGAAGCGGCGGCGTGAAGTGGGCGTGCTCGTGATCCTGATGGCCGCCGTGTGGCTGTTCATCGATCGCGCGCCGCTGCCGTGGATGCGCGGCGGCCAGGACGAGCAGTACGTGGCGATGACCGTCGCGGCGCTCGTCGCAGGAGTCGCCATCCTCTGGGGCTTCACGAAGTGGGGCGAACGCTACGCGCTGCTGCCGGAGCCGAAGGCATTGCCGGAAGGCGTGGCGGTCGCTCCAACCCCGATTGCAACTTCGTCCAATTCGACGAAGGTGGATCGCAAAGAGAAGAAGAAGCGCGCCAGGTAACGGGCTTCTTCGCAGCCCGAGCCCTCTCGCAGAGTGAGAAAACATTCTGCTGAGAAGGGTGGCGTGATTCGACGCCGCTCCTCTTTTTACGTAGAGAGCCGCGCCCATGACGCGCCTCCTGTTCGTTCTTTCGCTCTGTGTCGTCGCCGCTGGATGCAACTGCGGCAGCAAAGTCGCCAACCAGCCGAAGCAGTTCGATCTCACCGTCATCGGCAAAGGGCAGGGCACCGTCAGCTCCGATCCGAAGGGAATCCTCTGCGGCAGCAACTGCACCGCCGCGTTCGACGAGCAGACCGTCGTCGTGCTGAACGCCACGCCAGGTGACGCGGTGAAGTGGGAGGGCGCTTGCGCGGGCACGTCCGGCTCCGAGTGCCGCGTGACGATGGACAACGCGAAGGCGGTCAACATCACGTTCCAGACGGCGATCAGCGTGATCGTGAATGGCTCGGGCGCGGTGCGGAGCGCGCAGGCGAACGTGGACTGCTCGCAGATCTGCGCTTCGAGCGCTCCACTCTGTCAGCGGACGTGTTCGGGCGGCGTGGATCCGGATCAGGTCGCGACGATCACCGCCGAGCCGGGCGCCGGCTACCACTTCGTCGGCTGGGGCGGAGCGTGCATGGGCACCGGAGACTGCGTCGTCTCGGCTGGCTTCCCGAAAGAGATCAGCGCGACCTTCGCGCCGAACGGAAACGGCAACGGCGACGGCGGCGTTCAGGACGATGGCGGGACGAACAACAACAACGACGGCGGCATCACCGGCTCTGACGGCGGCACCAGCGTGCTCGTCGTGAACGTGGTCGGCACCGGCACCGGCTCCGTGTCGAGCCAGCCCGCGGGCATCAGCTGCCCCAGCAACTGCAACCTGACCGCCTCCAACGGCAGCACCGTGACGCTCACCGCGAGCGCAAACTCCGGCTCCTTCTTCGGCGGCTGGACCGGCGCGTGCCAGGGCAGCAGCACGGTGTGCACGGTCAGCATGACGTCGTCGAAGAGCGTCAACGCGCGGTTCACCGCGAATCCGACGTGCAACTGGGCGAAGCGCTTCGGAGGCTCCGGCGGTTTCTACGATCGAGCGACGGGGCTCGACGTCGATCGCGTCTCCGGCCGCATTCTCCTCTCCGGCACCACCTACGGCAGCCCGAACTTCGGCGGCGGCGCGCTCTCTGTCCCGGGCAACTCGAGCAACCTCTTCGCTGCGATCTTCAACGGCAGCGGCGGCTACCTCGCGGCGTTCGGAAAAGGCGCGGCCAATCAGGTCACGCTCGGCGGTGCGGCCTCATGGCTTCCTGACGCGGGCGTGGTCCTCGCGGGCGCGTGGTCGGGCAGCGTGAACCTCGGCGACGGATTGCGGCAGGACAACGTGAACACCGGCGGGCTCTTCCGCGGTTTCGTCGCGAGCTACGACTGGAGCGGCGCGGCGGCGTTCGTGCGGCCGCTCGGCGCGACGACGGTGATGAACACGGGTTTCTGCGGCGTGACGACGGATCCTCAGACCGGCGCGATCACGGTCGTGGGCGAGTTCGCGGAGCCGGAGACCTTCGGCGGCAGCAACCTGATCACGCCCAATGACTACGACCTCTACGTCGCGCAGTACGACAAGGCGGGCGCGCTGCGCTGGGTGAAGACCGCGGGCGGCGCTTATTACGATCACGCGCTCGGCATCGCTGCGCAGCCGAATGGCAACGTGGCGTTCGCGGGCAGCTTCTCCGGCGCGGCGGATTTCGGCGGCGGTGCGTATCCGTCCACCACGACCGACAGCGCCGCGTTCGGCAGCTACACCTCCACCGGCGCGTACGACTTCGCGAAGGCGCTCATTCCTCCGAACGACGGCGGCATCAACAGCGGCAACGCAGTGGCCGTCGCGCCGAACGGAGACATCGTCGTCGCGGGTGGCTTCTCGGGCACCACGGACTTCGGTGGAACGTCGCTCAGCAGCGTGGGCTACTCGGATGCGTACGTCGCGCGGTACTCGTCGGCGGGCGTGTTCCAGTGGGCGGCTCGGCTCGGTGGCGCCACGTGGGATGAGGCGTATGCGGTCGCGGTGGACGACAACAACGTCTTCGTCGCCGGCACGTACACGGGCACCGTGAACTTCGAGGGCTCGAACGTGACCAGCCGCGGCGACGCGGACATCTTCCTCGCGAAGTTCTCGGCTTCGGGCGCGCAGCAGTACGTGCACACCTATGGAGGCACCGGGCTCGACATCCCGCATGCTCTCGCGATCGACGGCGCAGGCAACGTGCTGATCGCCGGCGAGTTCGAAAACACGATGACGATGGCCGGCGCGAACCTCACCAGCGCGGCGGATTCGGACATGTTCTTCGCCTGCCTGCCTCCCTAACGAGAGGACGCGCGCTGCTCCGTCGAGGCCGGGTGCACATCGTCACCGGTGGCCCTTCTTCGAACGGAGCACGCGATGGCAGTGGTCGACGTCAAAGAGTGGAGACGGATGCAGCGGCGCATGTTCGCGAAGGGTGCGAATGCCGGAGTCATCTCGCCGCCGCTCTTCGGGCTGCCGTGGAAGAGGATGATCCCGGCGGATGTGCATGGGCTGCTCGACTACAAGGGAGCCGCAGTGGCATTCGTTGCGGGTGCATTCGCGGGAGAAGAAGCGGCGGTCGCGGGTGCGGTCCTCGGTGCGTCACGGGCGCTCATGTCCGCCTTCACCGACTACCGGATGAGCCTCGCGAAGCTTCTTCCGATCGCGGTGCATGAGGTCGCGGACTACGTGTGGGGCGTCGCGGCGATCGCGGCGCCGTTCGTGCTCGGCTACGCGCGCAAGGCGCCAAAGGCCGCGGTCACGCACATTCTTCTCGGGGCGAGCACCATCCTCTCTGCACTGGTGACCGACTACCGGGCGAAGAAGGGTGTGCATTGGCCGCACTCCGCGACGTTGCCTGAGCCCATTGGCGCCTGAGACGGAGTAGTTGCCGCTCCGCGTCGTCGGGTACGAGTTGTTCCCCCCACGTCGAGCGGAGCATCATGCGCCCCCGCTTGGCCGCCCAACTCCGAATCTTCTCCGCGTTCGCCGTTTGCATCTTCCTCTCCGCCTGCGCGAGCAAGCAGCAGCTTCCGCCCGGCGACGAGCTGGAGATGGAGCAGCAGCAGGGCTCCGCGGATGGCGAAGGCAAGATGCTCGCGCCGCCTCCTCCGCCGACTGCTGAAGAGAAGGCGTTCGCGGCCGCGTTCGATCAGAAAGAAGAGCCGGAGAAGAAGCAGCAGGAGCCGGTCACGCCGATGCCCGAGGCGCAGCCTCAGTCCGACGCGCGAGCGGACGCGCTGGAGAAGTTCAAGCAGCTCTTCGCGGACTCGAAGCGCAAGGTGAGCGCGGGCAAGCCGGACGAAGCGGGACTTCCGGAGCTGCGCACAGCTGCTGATGCCGCTGGGTCCGAAGCGCAGCAGAGCGCGCTCGAGCTCTCGTACAAGGCCGCGGTCGCGCAGAAGAACGGCGGCGACGCGGAGAAGTTCGCGAGGGACTGGCTGCGCGCGTGCGGTCCGAACGCAGTGGACTCGTGCCGGCGAAAAGCTGGGAGCGCGCTCGCCCGCATTCCGAACGCGACGGCCAATCAGAAAAAGCGCCTGGAGAATTTGAAGGAGAACGAGACCTGCCTCGCGCAGTCCGAGGCGTCCGCGAAGAGCGGCAAGTTGCCTCCGTGCTTCGACTCGGCGGTGGGCTACTTCCGGCACGACGGCGACAAGCTGATCGTGGCGCGGCTCCAGCTCGCGAAGGCGATCGGCGAGCTCTCGAAGACGCCGCCCTCCGATGCGGCGGCTGGAGCTTTGGAAAAAGCGGAGAAGGCCTGCGACGAAGATCGCTGCGTGAACATCCGCCGGTCTGCGCTGAAGTCGGAGCTGCGGCTCGCGAAGGCGAACGATGACGTGGAAGGCGCCGCGAGAGCGGCGCTGCGCGATCAGCAGCTCTACGCCTCCACGCTCAGCGCTTCTGAACGCCTCTGGGCGAGGACTCCCGAAGCGGACTCCGCGTGCGCTGCACTGGATGCGAAGAGCGGTGCCGGGAGCTGCAGAAGGCTCGAGAAGGCGCTCACCGGCCGCTACGCGTTCAAGGATTTTTCGAAGGGCGCGGCGAAGGGTGAAGGGCTGTCGCCGGACGCTGTGCGCGAGGTGAACTCGCACTACGGCGTCACGCTGGAGACGTGTCTTGCGGACGCTGCTGCCCGGCTCACGCCGCCTGCTTCCGAATCGCACTCGGTGCGTTGGACCGTGGGCAATGACGGGAAGGTCACGCAGGTGGAGATGGCGCGGAAGGAGCAGGACCAAGGTCCGCTCGGCCAATGCCTTCGCGAGCAGTTCCTCGTCTGGCGCTACCCGAAATACCGCGGCGAGCTGCAGCACGTGGAGCAGACCTTCGTGATCAACGCGCGCGAGCGCCGCTGATGCCGCCGAGGTGGCCCGACGCCTCGCTTGCGATCCTCGCGGGTGGAGCCGGCACGCGGCTCGGCAGTGTTCCGAAGGGATTGCTCAGGCTGCAGGGCCGGACGTTTCTGGATCGATTGCTCGATCTGCAGCCCGCGTTCGGGGAGACGTTCCTCGTCGCGACGGAGAGCGCGTCCTACGCGGGGCTCGGTGTGCGAGCGATTCCGGACGTCATCGAGAACGCCGGCGCGCCGGGTGGAGTGCACGCTGCGCTCACCCAGGCGAAGTCGCCGTGGGTGTTCGTTGCCGCGGTGGATCTGCCGATGCTCACGTTGCCTGTCGTCGCTCAGCTCGCGTTGCAGCTCGACGACTCAGTGGACGTGGTCTGCTACTCGACGGGCAGGCGCTTCGAACCGCTCGCGGCTTTCTATCGAAGCTCGCTGGCGCAGCAGCTGGAGCCGAAGGTTCGATCCGGAGCGAGCCTGCAGGAGCTCATCGCCGGCGTTCGTGTTCGCGCGCTGGATGAGCGCGAATTGCGACGCGTCGACGCGAGCGGCCAGGCACTCATGAACGTCAATACGCCGGAAGATCTGCAGCGGGTTGGTGGAGCGAGGCCGGCTGGTCGGTGAGCGATCAGCAGCGGGTTAACCGCGCTCCTTGCAGGCCGAAGTCGCTCCCTGTACGGTCAAAAAACGCGCGGAGCACATGGCGAAAACCTTCGAAAAAGCCGTCACCGGCTTCAACCACAACATCAAGCACAAGGGGAAGGTTTACCACGTCCAGACGGAAGACTCTGGCGTGAACAATCCCCACATCATCACGCACTTGTTCGTCGGCGGTAACATCCTCGCCTCGAAGAAGACGTCGTACGCGGACATCCTCAACGCGGAGAATCTCCCGGAGGTCGTGCGCGAGCTGATGGAAGAGCAGCACAAGGAGATGCTGCGGAATCTCATCAACGGCGTGTACGACAACATCGACACCATCGGCACGACGAAGCACTACATGCCGGGCGTGCTCGCGACCGATGAAGAGGCGAAGCGCACCAAGCTGAACCCGGGCCCGGCCGCGAAGCCCGCTGTCGCCGCCGTCGCCGCTCCGCCACAGCTTCCGCCCGAAGTGATCGCCGCGCGCGAGATGAAGGTCGTGCCGAAGATCAACGAAGTCGGCGTCGAGACGCTGTTCGGTGAGGATCTCATCTCCGAGAAGAGCCTGGATGAAGTGATCCTGAGCTACCTCGCGGGCGGAGACGACGGGCAGTAGGAGTCCGCGATGCCGACCGACCGCCGCTGGGTGATGGTGCCCGCGATCGTGGGCGGAGTGCTCGGCGGGCTGTTCTATTTGAACCACGACTTCTCGCCGATCGTGTCGGCGGTGTGCGTCGTGGGCGGCGCGGTGCTCTCCGGCATCCTCGACGGGACGAGCGCGCGCAATCGCCTCGTGGCGATCGTGGCGTGGTCGTTGGGTGCATTCTGCGCGCTGGCGACTTTGCTCGTCTACGTCCACTACACCGGCCGGACGCACCTCAACCGCCTCGAGCTCATCCTCCCGGTCGTCGTGGGCGCCGCGCCGATCTTCCTCGTGCGTCAGGCCGCGGAGAAGGGCTGGCTCGAGAGGGTTCCCTCTCAGGCGCTGGGCGTCGCGGCGTTGGCTCTCGTCGCCTTGCCGCTGGTGGTCGCGGTTCGAATGGAGAATCCGGGCACCGACCGTATTGGTGATTCGGGCGAGCTGGTGCTCACCCTCACGCACGACCAGGTCCTCTACCAGGGGATCGCGCTCAGCGAGTCAGAGCTACAGAACCTCATCCGGGGACGCGCAATCATTCATCCCGGCAGCAGCCTGAAGGTCGTCATCGCCCGCGGCGCTGATCCCCGGGAGGCGATCGACCGGATCCTCGGTCCTGCGAGCCGCAACGGCCTCGTGGTCAGCTCCGTCGAAGAGTAATTCGCACGCCGAACGCAGTTGCGCCGCCTGCATCCTCCCGGTAAGTCGCGCGCGCCCTCTCCACCGACAGGAAAAGCATGCCCACCGCGGCTCCGCTGAATTCCGATCCCGGGCGTCTGGCTGAAATCGCCGGGCGGCTCCGCTGCGACATCATCGAGATGCTCACCGAGGCGAAGTCCGGTCACCCGGGCGGCTCGCTCTCCGCGATCGACATCATCACCGCGCTCTACTTCGCACGGATGAAGCACGATCCGAAGACGCCGAACTGGAACGAACGCGATCGCTTCGTGCTCAGCAAGGGCCACGCGGTGCCGGCGCTCTACGCGGTGATGGCGGAGGCGGGCTACTTCGCGAAGGAGGAGCTGAACACGCTGCGCAAGACGGGCGCTCGGCTGCAGGGGCATCCGGTGAACCACTATCTGCCCGGCATCGAGGCCTGCACCGGATCGCTGGGGCAGGGGCTCTCCGTCGCGCAGGGCATGGCGATGGCGGCGAAGATGGACGGGGACAAGTTCCACGTCTTCTGCATGCTCGGAGACGGCGAGTCGCAGGAAGGGCAGGTCTGGGAGGCGGCGATGTCCGCGCCCAAGTTCAAGCTCGACACGCTGACGGCGATCCTCGACTACAACCGCGGGCAGATCGACGGGCCGGTGAAGGACGTGATGGACATCGAGCCGGTCGCCGACAAGTGGCGAGCGTTCAACTGGAACGTGCTCGAGATCGACGGCCACGACATGCCGGCGATCTTGAAGGCCGTGGATCAGGCGAAGGCGACGAAGGGCAAGCCC
>JBJMQN010000733.1:0-5575 GCA_045802665.1 Myxococcaceae bacterium
CCCGGACGTCTCGCAGTGGCCGGCGTTGCTCGCGGCGGATCGCGATGGGTCGCTCAACGGCGCGAATGTGACGGTGGGAGGCCTCCTCCTCTCGGTGACTCCGGGAGATCGCAAGTACGGCTTCGTGCCGCTTCTGACCGCGCAGAACGTGCTGCACATGGAGAACCGCGTCACCGAGTACGCCGTGGGCGTGGAGAAGGACGCGGACCTGGATCGGATCAAGGGCGAGCTGCAGGCGGCGCTCGGGCCTGACTACGACGTGAAGACGTGGTCGGAGGTGCTGCCGTTCATCAAGGACCTGACCTCCACGCAGGACAAGGTCTTCACGATCATCACCAACATCTTTCTGTTCGTGGTGCTGCTCGGGATCGTGAACGCGATGCTGATGTCGGTGCTGGAGCGCGTGCGCGAGATCGGCACGATGCTCGCGGTGGGGATGCGCAGGCGGCAGATCACGATGCTGTTTCTGCTCGAGGGCGCGGTGCTCGGAGCCGTGGGCGGGGCGCTGGGCGTTTTGCTTGGCGCGGTGATCGTGACGGTGATGAACCACAAGGGCATTCCGCTTCCGGCGCCGGGCGCGACGACGCCCTCCATCGTGAAGCCGTTCGTGCCGGTCGCGTTTCTCGTCCGTTCCTTGCTCTTCGCGACGGTGGGCGCGGGCCTCGCGGCGCTCTGGCCTGCGTGGCGCGCGAGCAGGCTTCGTCCGGTGGAGGCGCTGGCGAGCACATGAACCGGTTCTTCTCCATGGCGGTGCGCAACGTGAGCCGCAACCGGCGGCGTTCTGCGATCACGCTCGTCGCGATCCTGCTCGGCGTGGCGATGGTGCTCCTGCTGACCGGGTTCGCGGAGGGCTTCTCGGACCTGATGGTCGACGACGTGGTGAAGGGCCGCACCGGCGCGATTCAGATCCACCGAGCGGGCTACATGGACAGCATCGAGGCCGCGCCGCTCTCCTTGAACTTCGCGTACTCGAAGGAGCTGGTCGACAAAGTCCGCGCGGTGCCGGGCGTCTCCGGTGTGTCGGGGCGAATCGGCTTCAACGGGCTCGTCTCCAACGGCGTCTCGCAGACCATGTTCGTCGGCCGCGCGATGGATCTCGATCACGAGAAGGACGCCTGTCCGCGCTCCGGCGCCGAGGTGAAATCCGGCGGCACTCCGCTGCAGCAGGGCGATTACGCGAAGGGACTCGTCGGCTTCGAGCTCGCCGAGTCGTTCAAGCTGCAGAACGGCAGCACGGTGAATCTGCAGTCCAGCTCGCCCGAAGGCCGCTCGAACGCGATGGACGTGCGCGTGACCGGGATGACGGTGAGCAACTTCCCGTTCGAGAACAAGCGGGTCGTCGCCGTGCCGCTCAAGCTCGCGCAGGATCTGCTCGGGATGGAGGGGAAGGTGACGGAGCTCGTCGTCGGCGTGGACGACGTGGATCAGATCGATCAGGTTGCCGCGCGGCTCCGTGCTGCGCTCGGGCCTGAGTACGAAGTCCACACGTGGGCGGCGATTCAACCCTTCGTGCACGACATCATCGTGAGGCAGCGCATTGTGCTCACGGGCATCGCGCTCGTGTTCTTCGTGATCGTCGTGACCGGGATCATCAACACGATGCTGATGTCCGTGTTCGAACGCGTGCGCGAGATCGGAACGATGCTCGCGGTGGGCGTGCGGCGGCGTCAGGTGCTGCAGCTGTTTCTGATCGAGGCCGGCGTGCTCGGGCTGCTCGGCGGAATCGTGGGTGCGATCATCGGACGCATCGCGCTCTTCGTGCTCGCATCGAAGGGGATTCCGCTCTCGCTGGCGGGAACTTCCGGCGCGTCGATCCTCCGTCCTTCGGTGCCGCCGCAGGTGATCGTGATCGCGGTGGTCGTCGCTGCGCTCGGCGCACTCTTCTCCGCGGCGTATCCGGCGTGGAAGGCCTCACGGCTCAATCCCACGGACGCGCTGCGCTCAACCTGAAACGAGGTCACTGCCCATGAAACGACTCCTCGCAGTCTGCGCGCTCCTGCTCTCCGCGCTCGCGTTCGCCGCCGAGCCCACCGCGGACGAGATCCTCAAGAAGTACGACACCATCATGGGCCCGCGAGCGTTCCAGGCCGTCAACTCGATGGTCGCGCACCGAGAGGACGGCACCACTCGCAGCTACAAGATGCGGATGCTGAAGCTGGACAACGACAAGTTCCGCGTCTGGTTCGACGAGCCGTCCGCGGTGAAGGGCCAGGAGATCCTCCGGCAGGGCGACAACATGTGGCTCTACCTGCCGAACCTGAAACGCGCGACGCGCATCGCGAGCAGAGAGAACTTTCAGGGCGGCGACTTCAACAACGCCGACGTGCTGCGGGTGAACTACCAGGCGGACTACGACGGGAAGCTGGTTCCGTCCGAGGTGCCCGACACGTACTGCGTGGAGCTGAAAGCGAAGAATCCGCAGACCGCGTACGACGTGGTGAAGCTGTGGGTGCGCAAGAGCGATCTGATGCCGGTGAAGGGGCAGTACTTCGGGACGTCGGGGCAGATGATTCGATCCGCGGAGTTCTCCGACTACAAGGACTTCGGCCACGGCTATCTGCGGCCGGCGCACGTGGTGATGCGCAACGAGATCGTGAAGGCGCGGTTCTCGGAGATGAACGGCGAGAGCTTTGACGTGACGGTGGATCCGCCGCCGCAGCGCTTCGTTCAGTCTGACCTCGGGAAATGAGCTCGCGCGCGCTCAGCGTCGCGGCCGTTCTCGTGGCGGCGGGTGCCTTCGCAAGCACGCCGCCCGAGGTGAACGGCTACGTCGACAGCCGTTCGCAGGCGACGCACGCCAACGTGACGGGCGTGCTGCCGACGCAGGATGTGCCGCAACTGGATGAGCTCATCGAAGCGAACGTTCAGCTGAAGCACCGCTACGCGGAGAAGGGCTTCGTCTACGGAGACGTGTCGCTGTTCGGCCAGTTCGCGGGCAACTACCGGAGCGTGGACGCGGACGGGCACGTGATCGTCGTGCCGGATCATCACGTGCCCGCGAATGATCCGCTGGTCTCGCTCTCCGAGCTGTACGTCTCGCACGACCTGAAAGACGAGTGGAACTTCCTCGTCGGCAAGAAGCGCATCGTCTGGGGCCCGGGCTTCTCGTTCAATCCGACGGATCTGATCAACCCGCCGAAAGATCCGACCGACCCGACGTTCCAGCGTGCCGGTGCGTGGATGGGCCGCGTCGAGTGGACGCTGCCGAAGTACACGTTCACGTTGCTCGGCTCGCCAGCGGTGACGGAGCAGACGAACGGATTGCCGTACGCGTTCCTCTACTATCCGAAGTGGGATCGGAAGGATGACCAGGCGCACTACCAGCTCGCCGCTCGGGCTTACGCGCTGATCGCCGATTCGGACGTGAACCTCATGCTGTTCTACGGGAACCGCTACGCGGACGCGGATCCCGTGCGCGATCGCCTGAGAGCCGGCGCGTCGTTCTCGCGCGTGTTCTTCACCGACTACGAAGTCCACGCGGAGGCGCTGTTTCAGAGGGGAACCTCGCGCACGTATGCGAACGGCGCGTGCGTGTCGGACGTGGGTGCGCTGTTCGAGTGCCTGGCTCAGAAGATTCCGCTCCAGTCCAGGTCGCGGATCAATGACCACACGTTCTTTCCGCGCGTGCTGGGCGGCGTGCGGAAACAGTTCGAGGACGAGTCGATGCTCTCGGTCGAATACCTCTACCAATCGGACGGCTTCACCCGAGCGGAGTTCGAACAGTTCGTCCGCGTCCTCGCGTTCGCGTCCCGAGCGAACCCCACCGCAGTCTCAGGCGCAGCGCAGTCAGCGACGCAGAACAACGACGTCGGCGTGCCGCAGAAGTTCACGTTCCTGCCGCTGGTGAAGCACTACGCGTTCATCACGTTTCAGAAGCCGCGCATCCACGACGACTGGACGGTGTCAGCGACGCTGATTGAGAACCTGCAGGATCTCTCCGGGATGATCACCCCTGCGCTCTCGTGGCAGCCGGAGGAGTGGCTGCAGCTCACGATGACGCTGTTCGTTCCGTTCCCGGGTCCGGCGGAGTTGGCCGCGACGATTCCGGCGGTGAACGTGCCGCAGCTCGGGATCGACTCTTCAGAGCAGCTCGTCACCGAGTACGGACTGCTCCCCTTCGACTTCCGCGCGGTGCTGTCCGTCCGCGCGTACTACTGAGGCTGCCCATGGCGAAAGCGATCATCGAGCTGCACGACGTGAAGAAGGAGTACGAGCTCGGCAAGACGAAGGTCGTGGCGCTGAAGGGCGTGGACCTGTCCGTCAGCGAAGGCGAATTCACGGTGGTCACCGGCCCGTCCGGCTCGGGCAAGACGACGCTGCTCAACATCATCGGCTGCCTGGATCGAGCGAGCGGCGGCTCCTACAAGCTCGACGGCGAAGAGGTCTCCGACCGGGATTTCGACGCGCTGGCGGACGTGAGGAATCGGAAGATCGGTTTCATCTTTCAGAACTTCAATCTGATCCCGGTGCTGAACGTCGAGGAGAACATCGAGTTCCCGCTCGCGGTGAGGAAGAACGTGGACAAGGCGGCGCTGCGCGCGCGAGTGCGGAAGCTCGCGGCGGACGTTGGATTGTCCGAGCACCTGAACCACAAGCCGGATGAGCTCTCCGGAGGTCAGCGGCAGCGCGTGGCGATCGCGAGGGCGTTGGTGACCGAGCCTCGGCTGGTGCTCGCGGATGAGCCCACGGCGAATCTGGATTCAGTGACGAGCGATCAGATCATCAACCTGATGCTGGAGATGAATCGGGAGAAGGGCGTGACGTTCCTGTTCTCCACGCATGATCCGCGCGTCGTGAAGCATGCGAAGCGGGTGATGCAGATTCTCGACGGCCGGATGGTGACGGGCGACCAGCACGGCGCGGAGATGCTGAAAGAGATCAGGGGTTGAGGCTCTGCTCCGCGGTTGATTGGCACTGAGAGGTGGCGAGATCCGGTGTCGTTTCTCGCGCCGCGCAGCGCCGGGAAACGACTCCCAGTCTCGCCACCTAGGCCGGGGCTGCCCGCAACCGTCTCCCCAGCGCGATCCGCATCAACACCGCACCGATGAGCGCGCCGATCAGAAACACACCCGTCGCGGCGCCGATCGCGAACTTCAGCATCCGGCCTCCGACGGGCGGCACGGTCACTCGCGGTGGCGCGTCCTTCGCCGCTCCCGTCACGACGAAGCCTCGGCTCTTTCCGCTGTCCTGGTCCTGCGTGTTCATCGCTCGGAAGAGGTCTTCGGCTTTGGCCCAGTACGGCGGATAGCGAAAGCGTGCGACGTCGAGGATGAGGAAGCGATCCGTCGCTTCGTTGTACGCGGCGATGGGTGACCAGTGCGCGCCCATGTCCTGCTTCAGCTCGCCTCGGAAGAAGTCCACGAGCACGTAGTCGCCTGGCGTCTTCAGATTCTGAATCGCTTCCGCACGGACCTTCTCGAGCGTCGTTTCCGACGCGTAGACCGCCTTCGCATCCGCATGGTTCTGGCGGAGCAGGGTGGCGAGCTCGTCGATCGTGAGGCCACCGCGGCTCACCTTTTCCGGCGGCAATACTGCTTTCAGCTGATCATTGAAGACGTTGTCCTGCGTGTACGCG
>JBJMQN010000734.1:0-5892 GCA_045802665.1 Myxococcaceae bacterium
AAACTCTAAAACAACACCACGCACATCAAAACAGAGCTCACGCCGTAGTCCCACGCGCGCTTGAGCACGAACCGTTCAGGTTCGGCGGCGACGCGTTCGACGAGATCGTCCACGGCCTTGCCATCCGGATCCTTCGTGGGCGAACGCCGGAACGGGCGCGTCCACGGGACCGCGGCCTTCACCGCGACGAGCTCCTCCTCCGTCAGCTGCGCCGCCCGAGCGAGGTCCGCCTCATCCGCCGCCTGCGACAGGAGCGCGAACGACGTCTTCACCTCCACCTGCGACGCCGGGCCATTCAGCACCACGACGCGCTGGCTGGGCACCTGCTGCAGAAGCTCCGTCACGAACGGCGACGGAGTCTCCTCCAGCCGCCTCACGAACAGGTGCCGGTAGATGAGATCCACCGGCTTGCCCTTCGCGAGCACGGGCTTGTCTCCGGAGAGCTCGTCCGGGTGAACGACCTCGGCCTCGGTGCCGAGCTCGCTGATGCGCGCGGCGAGGTAGCGCTGCTCGGTGATCTGAGCGTCGTTGCGGCGACAGAGCAGGGCTATCCGCTTCGGCTGCTTTCCGTTCCGCTCTTTCGCGTAGCCATCCAGCAGCGCGCGATACAGCGCGAGCGCATTCGATCCATTCCTCGCCTGCAGCGACGCGATCTTCTGATCCGTCATCCCCGCATGCCTGCCCACCACCTCCAGGAAAGTGTGCGCGGCGATGTCGCTGTAGCCCTGCATCGCGGGGATCGTCGCGTTGACCTCCAGCGCGAACGGCCGATTGTCGTGCTCGAAGTAGTCCACGCGCGTGGTCACGAGCTGGGTGATCCGCGCGTACGTCGCCTCCGCCATCTTCCGCTCCAGCGGCGAGAGCGCGCCCAGCAGGAGCTCCTTCGCCGGCCCAGCGAGGACCGATCGGGAGATCTTGAACGTGGCGGAGGCGAGGTGGGCGGACAGCGCGGCGCGGCGCTTCAACTCCTGCGCGTCGCGGATGACGGGCGTGGCGGTGACGGGGATGGCCCTCGTCGTGCCGTCCTTGTTGGTGACGGCGAGCCCGCGCTCGAAAGCGAGGTGCGCGAGCTGTCCACCGAACCGATTCGCCTGCTTCCGCAGAATGTCGCTGAGCGTGTCCACGGGCACCTTTCTAACGTGGCCCAGCCGAAGCGCAGCGGAGATTTTCCACGGCGTCCGCGCCACGAGACGGCCGCTTCTCTTTCGAGCTAGATGGGCGGTCCCATGCCCGGGAAGTTCGAGTTCTTTTTCGATTTCAGCAGCCCCTACAGCTACCTCGCGTCCACTCAGGTGGAAGCGGTGGCGAAGCGCGCCGGGGCGACGCTCATCTGGCGGCCATTCCTGCTGGGCGGCGTGTTCAAGACGACCGGCAACATCCCGCCCGTCCACAACGCGTACAAGGCGCGGTACCTGCTCAAAGACCTGCAGAACTGGTGCGAGCACTACGGCCTGCCGCCGCTGAAGTTCCCGGAGGAGTTTCCGATCAACTCGCTCAAGGCGATCCGGCTCGCGATCGCGGTGGATCGAGCGGGCCACCTCGCGCCCTTCGTCCACGCGGTCTACCGCCGCGTCTTCGAAGAGGGCAGGGACATCTCGGACGTGGAGATCCTCCGAGGCACGCTGAGAGGCCTCGCGCTGGATCCCGAGCCGCTGCTCGCGCAGGTGGAGTTGCCCGAGATCAAAGATGCGCTGCGCCGCAACACCGACGAAGCGGTGGGCCGCGGCTCGTTCGGCGCGCCGACGTTCTTCGTGAACGACGAGGACATGTACATCGGCAATGACCGGCTGATGTTCGTGGAGAAGGCGCTGACCACGACCGGAGGATCCCCATGGCAACGCTGACTGGCGGGCAGCTCGTCGAGAACGCCGTATGAAAGCTCAGAAGCTGGACCGCTCCCGAGCGGCGCTGCTCGTCGTCGACATTCAGGAGAAGCTCGCGCCGGCGATGGCTGCCGATCAGCTGGAGCGCGCGAAGAAGCGGACGCTGGCGGCCATCACCGGAGCGAAGGCGCTGGGACTGCCGATCGTCGTCACCGAGCAGTATCCGAAGGGGCTCGGGCGCACGCTGCCGGAGATTCAGGCCGCCGCGGCCGTCACGCCGGTTGAGAAGGTGAACTTCAGCTGCTGCGTGCCCGAGGTCGAAGCGCAGCTGGGCAACCGGGATCAGATCCTGATCGTCGGGATGGAGAGCCACGTCTGCGTCTTTCAGACCGCACGCGATCTCGCTGAACGCGGCAAGACGCCGGTGCTCTTGATGGACGCGGTGCTCTCGCGGACGGACGCGGAGCGGCAGCTTGGGCTTCAGCTCTCGAAGGACGCGGGCGCGATCATCTCCAGCGTCGAGGCCGCGCTGTTCGATCTGCTGGGCAGGGCGGGGACGCCGGAGTTCAAGGCGGTCTCGGCGGCGGTGAAGTAGTTGGCGAAGGTTCCCGAGACAGCGGCGGAGGAGATCGAGCAGACGCTTTCGCTCGCGCGGCTGGAGCAGGATCGCAGCCTGTCCCGGCTGCGCACCATCATCGGGACGGCACTGTTCATCGTCGGCGTGGTGATCCATTTCGCCGCGCATGCGACCACGGTTGCCGCGTTCTGGTTTCTGGGCAGCTATCTGGTGGTCGCGGTCGCGTACGACGTGTACGCGCACTCGTGGAGACCGGCTCGCTATTTTGCCTGGGTGGCCCACACGACCGACGTGCTCGCCATCGGTCTGTTTCCCGCGCTGGTCGCTTTCGACCCGGCGACCCCGGTGCCGTACGCCGAGTCACTGCGCTGGCTCATCTACCTCGTGCCGCCCACGATGATGCTGAGCCTCCTCATCGGCGCGAGCCGGGGGGAGCCGTGGCTCGCGGTGTACAGCTCCGCGCTCGCCACCGCGGTGCTCCTGCCTGTCGTCGTCCACTACGACGGCTTTCACCAGCCCGTGGTGTACCTCGGGGCCGTCCTGCTGCTCGCAGGCGTCGCCGGGATGCGAGGAGCGCAGCGCGCACGGAACACCCTCACCACGCTCGTGCGGCTTCAGCTCCTACGGCGGTTTCTCCCCGAGGCCGCCTCGGAGCAGGTGCTCGCGGATCCGCACGCGGCGCTCGCCATCGGCGGACAGACGTTGAACGTCACGGTGATGGTGACGGATCTCCGCGGCTTCACCTCGATGAGCGAGCAGATGACGCCCGAGCAGGTCGTCGCCGAGCTCAACGCCTACCACGCCGCGATGCTGGAGCAGGTCGAGGCGCACGACGGGATGCTGGACAAGTTCATGGGCGACGGGGAGCTCATCGTCTTCGGGCTTCGTGCCGCGATGGGGAAGAAGCTGGGCAGCAGCGATTCGGGCGCGCATTCCGCGGTCAGCTGCGCGAAGGCGATGCTCCGCGCACTGGACGAGCTGAACGAAGAGCGCGCCACGAGGAACATGCCGGCCTTGAAGATGGGCATCGGCATTCACACCGGAGTGGTCGTCGCGGGGAACATCGGCGCGCCGGGGCGGCGGCTCGAGTTCACGGTCATCGGGGATGCGGTGAACACGGCCGCGCGCCTGGAGACGGCCTCGAAGAACGTCGGCCGGCCGGTCCTCGTCTCGGCCACCACCGCGGACCTGCTCTCGGACAAGTCCGCGTTGACCGCGCTGGAGCCGATGCAGCTGCGAGGCATGGCGGAGCCGCTCGCCGTGTTCGCGCTGGGCTGACAACCTGATCCGCGCCCTTTGTCATTGCGGCGCGGAGCGATTCTGCGATCCACTCCCGCCGTGGCCTTCCACCCGGTGCTGCGCGAGGACGAGCTGCCTTCTGGCGATCGCCGCACGGTGAAGATCGCCGGCCGAGACGTCGCGCTCTTTCATCTCGGCGACGGCTATTACGCGATCGACAACACCTGCCCGCATCGCGGCGGTCCACTCGGCGAAGGCGATCTCAACGGCCACCTCATCCACTGTCCGCTGCACGCGTGGTGTTTCGATCTGCGCACGGGCAACTCGCCGGTGTACACGATGGCGCGGGTGATGACGTTCGAGGTGCGCGTGCGGGAAGGGATGATCGAAGTCAGCGACGAAGGACGGCTGCCCCCGTTCCCGGAGATCTCATGAAGAAGCCACGCGTCGATCGCCGCCGGATGGAGGCCGCGGTGAAGGAGTTTCTCCTCGGCGCCGGCATGGACCTACGCGATCCGAACCTCCGCGAGACCCACAAACGCGTCGCCGAGGCGTGGATCGAAGAGTTCATCGACGGCTACGCGAAGACGCCCAGCGAAGTCCTCGGCGAGAAGTACCCGGCGCCCAAAGGCGCGAAGGGCGAGCTCGTCATCGTCACCAACCTCCGCTTCCACTCCATGTGCCCGCACCACCTGCTGCCGTGGGAGGGCGTCGCGCACGTTGCATACGAGCCGGGCAAGTACGTCATCGGCTTCGGACGGCTGTCCGCGCTGCTCGACACCTTCGCGCACCGGCTCCTGCTTCAGGAGGACCTCGCGCGCGTCGTCGCGAAGTCGTTGAAGGACGAGCTCAAAAGCCCCGCCACTGCGTGCATTCTGGAAGCGAAGCAGAGCTGTCTTCGTCTGCGCGGCGACAAACAGCGGGACGCGCTCACGCACGCCGAGGCGTACGAGGGGAAGCTGCGCACGAACAAGGCGCTTCGGGCTGAGCTCTGGGCGCGGATTGGACCGCTGCACGCGACATGAACTGGGACCGCAAAGCGCTGCAGCCGCTGCGAGCTGAGCTCGAACGCATCCTCCGTCCGAACCAGCTCATCTCTGACGCCGAGAAGCGAGCGCCCTACGGCCACGACGAATCCGACACCGCCGACTTCCTGCCGGATCTCGTCGCGATCGCGGAAGACGCGCAGCAGGTCTCCGAGATTTTCAAAGCGTGTCAGCGTCACAAGGTCCCGTTCACGCCCGTCGCCGGACGCAGCGGAAAATCCGGCGGCTCGCTCCCGCTCTATGGCGGCCTCTCCGTCTCGTTCGAGCGGATGAACAGGATCCTCCGCATCTCCAAAGAAGATCTCACCGCGGTGCTGCAGCCGGGCGTGATCACCGGCGAGCTGATGAAGGCCGCCGAGGAAGTCGGCCTCTTCTATCCACCGGATCCGAACTCCTGGGACTGGTGCACCATCGGCGGCAACGTGGCGGAGAACGCCGGCGGCCCGCGCGCGCTGAAGTACGGCGTCACCAAAGATTACGTGCTCGCGCTGGAGTGGGTGCTGCCGGACGGCGAGATCGTTCGCGTCGGCAAGAACACGATCAAAGGCGTCGCCGGGTACGATCTCGTGGGGCTCTTCGTGGGCTCGGAGGGAACGCTGGGGGTGGCGACGGAGATCACGCTCCAGCTGCTCCCGCGTCCGCGCCACGTGAAGACCGCGCTGGTCTGTTTTCCGACCGTGCACCACGCCGCGAAGGCGCTGACGGCGGTGCTCGCGTCCGGGGTGCTGCCGCGCACGCTGGAGCTGCTCGACGACATCTCGGTGAAGGCCGCCGCCACCAAAGGCATCGTGTTCCCGGAAGGCACCGGGGCGGCGGTGATCGTGGAGGTGGACGGCAACCACGACGACGGCCTGTTCGAAGAGCTCGTTCAGGTGGGCGAGGTCTGCGACGCGCATGGCGCCACCGAGACCGTCGTCGCGCAGGACGAATCGCAGCGCGAGAAGCTCTGGGCCGCCCGCCGCGTGCTCTCCATCGCGCTCCGAGCGATGAAGCCCCACAAAATCTCCGAAGACATCGCCGTGCCGCGTTCGAAGATCCCCGAGGTCATCGAACGGCTGAAGAAGCTGGGCGAGGAGCTGAACTTGACCGTCGCCACCTACGGCCACGCGGGCGACGGGAACCTCCACGCCAACATCCTCTACGACTCGAAGGCTGACCGGCCGCGCGTGGAGCAGGCCATCGAGAAGATGCTGCGGATCACCGTTGA
>JBJMQN010000735.1:0-14313 GCA_045802665.1 Myxococcaceae bacterium
ACCTAGGAACATCCCCAACTCCCATCAGGGGTGCCTTGCCGCTCGGGAGGTCCTCAACCGGGTAGGCGACAAGTGGAGCGTGCTGGTCATCGGGCTGCTCGGGGACGGACCCCTGCGCTTCAGCGAGCTGCGCCGGACGATCGAAGGCATCTCGCAGCGGATGCTGACGCTCACGCTGCGAGGCCTCGAACGCGATGGCCTCGTGACGCGCACGATGTTTTCCACCATCCCGCCTCGAGTGGACTACGAGCTCACGAAGCTCGGCCGCACGCTGCTCGAGCCGGTGCAGCAGCTCGCTGACTGGGCGGAGAAGAACCGCGAAGGGATTCAGTCCGCCCGCGACGCGTTCGACGGGAAAAAGCCAGCTCGGAAACAGTCCGTTCGGTCGCGGCGCTGAGCTTCGCGCTCGCGTTGGCCTGCCCTCGGGACGATGACCGTGCCGAGCGTCGCCGCATGTCGTCGCGGCACCGGTGGGGCGTCGATTCTCATCCGCTCATTGATTCTCGCGTCATGCGAGGCGCGCTGCGTCGTCGCTTTTTCCCGCTCCACCTCTTGAACGAATTTGCCGGCGCTGCTTGAAGGCGCCGCTCGTTCAGCTGTTCTGGTGGAGGTGTCCGTATGAAGCGCTTGGTTCTCGTTCTCGCCGTTCTCCCTGCTGCGGTCGCGTTCGCCGGGGCGCTGGATCAGGGAAACATCGCGGTCATTCAGGACACCAACGGCAACATCCACAACGCGGGCACCAACCCGCTGGACGCGATGCAGGTCCACTTCTGCCGCGAGACGGCCAAGGTGTTCTTCCAGACGCACCCTGACCAGTTCGACGGGCTCGTGACCTTCACGCCGAAGCAGCTCAGCACCTTCGACAACATTCAGCAGGGCACCCCGGTGAAGCTGGATGCGCAGGGGCTCGGCTACACCTCCAGCTGGAACTTCACCTCGCAATACGGAAGCGCGGGGAAGCTCGGGCAGTGCGTGTTCATGGGTTCGCTGCCGACGTTGCCCAACAGCCCGGACAGCTATGTCCCCGGGCCTTTCGGCGTGCCGTTCGGGCTCACCGGCGTGGAGCTCGTCGGGCACGAGTACGGACACCACTGGCTGATGGGGACCAACTTCGACCTCGGTGACAACGTCGGCCCGCGCGACTTCATCCGCGGCTACGAGAACGATGCGCCGAACCTTCACTACAGCGCGTACGCGGACTCGCACTCGGTGATGTACGGCAGCTTCATCACCGACAACGGCAACGGCAGCTTCACGTTGAATGGTGGAGACCGGAAGTACAACGAGCTCGACCAGTACCTGATGGGCCTGCGAGCGAGCTCGGAAGTCTCGCCGATGATGGTGATCGACGACGGCAGCGGCCAGGGCAGCCCGGCGATCGCGGCGCAGAAGGGGTCCACGCGGACGATCAACGGCACGCGCTACGACGTGACCATCGCGGACATCATCCGCGCGAGCGGCCAGCGCAACCCCGACGTCACCACCGCACAGCACTGCTGGCGCGTCGCGTTCGTGCTCGTGACGGAGGGAAACAACCTGCCCACCGCCGCGGACGTGCAGAAGCTGGAGAGCTACCGAGCGCGCTTCACCAACTGGTTCACCTGGGCCACCGACGGCCGCGGGACGATGGACACGCGCCTCGTTGGGAGCGGCTGTTCGAACGCGCCGGTCACGTCGCCGGACGGAGGCGTGGTCGACGCGGGCACGCAGAGCCATCCCCATGACGCGGGCGTCTCGAATGATGCCGGTTCTGGTGAAATCCCGGACGAGCTTCAGGACGCCGGGCAGCCCGGGGACACCGGGACGCAGGGAGAGCCCGGTGAGCCCGGTGATGAGGAGATCCCGCCCGCGTACAACCACGACAACATCGGCACGCTGAAGCCGGGGTGCGGCTGTGACGCCGGCGGCGGTGCGAGCATTCTCTTCGTGCTCGGCGCGGCGCTCCTGCGCAGACGGCGGAACGCGGGCGGCTGAGCGTTCTTCGCCGCCGGCGCGATCGGAACGGAGCATCCATGCTGATCCGGCTCACCCGCGCGCAGATGCGTGAGCGGTGTCGTCACATCGATCGGCTGATCGACGCAAAGAAGCTGGCGAGAGCCCGGCGGATGATCATCGCCACGCTCGCCTTCGAGTCACGCGATCACTGGCTGCTCTCCAGGCTCGCGACGGTCGAGCGCCACGCCGACAATGCCGCCGAGGCGCTGCGCATCGCGCGAGCCGCTTTGCGCGACTGGCCCAGTTGCCCACTCCTGATCTGGGAGTGCGCCGAGAGTGAGCTGGAACTCGGCAGGCGGAAGAGCGCCTTGCATCGATTCGAGTCGATGGCGAGAAGGCGCGTCTCAACCCTCGCGTTCGAACAGTGCGGCGAAGGGATCGCCTGGGCTCGTGGAATCGTCGCGGATTCGCACGTTCGCGCTGCGGAAGTTGCCGGCGCGCTGGGAATGATCCCTCGAGCCAGGCGTCATCTCGCACGCGCTCGGGCGGAAAAGCGCGCTCGCGCTGTGAGCGAATTCGACGGCGCCTATCTCCGGGACGTGGCGCGGCGCCTTGACCGCCTAGACCGCGCTTGAACACACGCAGGCTCTCCCTGATCATCCTCACATGCGCCCCATGGCACTCGTCCTCTCGCTTGCGATGATGTCCTTCGCGTGCGCGAGCACGACCGTGATCCGCTCCAACCCTCCGGGCGCTAGCATCACGTCGGTCGAGGGCGGCTACTCCGGCCGGACTCCCTTTACGTACAGCGACAGCAACATCGTCGGAACCACTCGGGCGTTCACCATCGCGGCTCCGGGCTACGAGCCGCAGACGCTGATCATCAAGAAGGATCAGTGGGACGCGGGCAGGCTCGTGCTGTCGGTGCTCGGCGGATTGATTCTGCTGGTGCCGTACGTCGGCATTCTCTGGTCCGCGGACTACGAGCCGGTCTACGAGGTGCACCTCAAGCCGTCGGGCGATTCGGACTACCCACCGCCGCCGAACGTGGACGCGCCGACTTCGCTCTGAGAGCTCGGGCCAGATGACTTTCCCAATGACCCGCGCTACGCCGCCGGCCTCACCTTTTCACGGAGGCACGCATGGCGACGAAGCCTGTTCCTGAAGGTCTGCACACCCTCACCCCGCAGCTCACCGTCGATGGCGCGGCGGCGGCGATCGAATGGTTCAAGAAAGCCTTCGGCGCCGAGGAGCGCTCCCGAGCGCCAGATCCGTCCGGCAAGAAGGTGTGGCACTCGGAGCTGCGCATCGGTGACTCGGCGCTGTTCGTGAACGACGCGTTCCCGGACATGGGCGGCACGGCGCACCCGACGGATCTGTGGATCTACACGGGCGACGCGGACGCCGTCTTCAAGCGAGCGGTCGACGCGGGCGCGAAGGTCCTGATGCCCATGCAGGACATGTTCTGGGGAGATCGCACCGGAACCATCATGGACAAGTGGGGCAACAAGTGGACGATCGGCAAGCGCGTCAAGGACATGAGCCCCGACGAGATGAAGAAGGCCGGCGAAGCGTTCGTCGCGTCGATGCCGAAGAAGTAGCGCACCCGCGCTTCGAATTGATCAGGCCTGTCTAAACGTTTAGACTGGGTGGACCATGAGCCCCTGGGTCCACACCAAAGATCTGATCGACGCGCACGGCCTGCGAAAGTTGCTCCGGCTCACGCACGTGAACTCGGTGCACACGTATCTGCGCCGCTACAAGGACATGCCCCGCCCGGTTTTGAATCTGGGCGCGGGCCGTCCGAGCCTCTGGCTCAAGCCGGCGATCACCAAGTGGATGAAGGCTCGCAGCGAGGCGCTGCGATGAACGTGGTGCAGACCAGCCGGCCCGCGAAGCTCCCTTCGCCGAACGATCCGTGCTGGTGCGGCAGCGGGAGCAAGTACAAGAAGTGCCATCGCGGTGATGACGCACAGGCCCGCGCGCCGGTGGCCGAATCCAAACGCGTCATCAAGGGAACCGTGAGCCCCGTCCGCCCGGTCCCGCCGGAGATTCCGCGCCCCGACTACGTGACCAACGGAAGAATCGGCCCCGGACTCCCGTCGGATCCCGCCACGCGCATCGATCGCATCAAGCGCGCATGCAGAGCGGTCGCGGAGGTCCTCAACGAAACGGCGGCCGCGCTCCGGCCCGGCATCACCACCGACGAGATCGACGCCATCTGCCACGCCGCGTACATCAAGCGCGGCGGCTATCCGTCAGACCTGCTCTACGTCGGCGGACCCACGCCGTATCCCAAGAGCCTCTGCACGTCGGTGAACGAGGTCGTGCTCCACGGCGTTCCGGACAGCCGGCCGCTGGAGGCGGGCGACATCGTGAATCTGGATGTGACGATCTTCCTCGACGGCGTTCACGGCGATTGCTCGGCGACGTACGCGGTGGGCGGGAAGACGGATCCGGAATCAGAACGGCTGATCCGCGTGACGAAGGAATGCCTGATGCTCGGCATCGAGGCCGCGAAGCCGGGCCGGCGCATCTTCGAGATCGGCCGCGCGATCGAAGCGCACGCCAAACGCCACGGGTACGGGGTCGTGCGCGAGTTCTGCGGCCACGGCATCGGCGAGATCTTCCACACCGACCCGACCGTGCCGCACTACTACGAGCCACACGCGGACACGATCATCCGCGAAGGCATGGTCTTCACCATCGAGCCCATGCTGACGATGGGCTCACCGAACCTCGCGCAGTGGGATGACGGCTGGACCGTGGTCACCGCGGACGGACGCCGCAGCGCTCAGTTCGAGCACACGCTCCTCGTCGAGAAGAGCGGCGCGGTGCCGCTGACGATCGCGGGCTGATCGGCGAGCGGATCCCGGCGCGGTGCCGCTGCGCCGTCGCGTGACCTACGGGTTCGCGAACCCGCGCACCTGGGAGAGATACCGCGTCCGGCGCCACACGCCCTCGCGGCCGGTCGAAGGATTGGTCGTATTGCCTTCGATGGTGTTGATGCTGCCGTTCTTGTTCACGCTCTCGACGATGCCGACGTGGTCCGCCACGCCGTTCTGGTCCCAGTCGAAGAGGACGATGTCGCCGGGCTGCGGGTTGCTCTTGCCCTTCCAGTGCCCGGAGTTCCGCATGTAGCTCTCGAGGTACGGGCAGTACGCGAAGTTCAGCTTCTTGCCCGAGTGGCTCACCACCCAGCTCACGAAGTCCGCGCACCACGACTCCTGCCCGCGGCCGAAGTAGCTCTGGTACTTGCGCGCCCCGCCGCCGTTGTTGCCGACTTCCAGCGTGCCCAGCTGGCTGCGCGCCATCTGCAGAATCTTCTGACGAAGCGAGCCGCTCGCCGGCGTGACCGAGCCCACGCTGCCCGAGCCCGCCGTGCTTCCCGTTCCGCGGTAGCCCAACGCCTTCCACGTGTTCGGGCCGACGACGCCGTCCGTCGCGAGCTTCTTGCTGCCCTGGAACCTGCGCACCGCCCCGAGCGTCCCGGGGCCGAACACGCCATCCAGCGCGCCGGGGCTGAAGCCCTTTGCCTTCAACGCCTTCTGCAGCGCGAGGACCGCGGAGCCGCGCGAGCCCATCTTCACCGTCGGGTACGCCTTGGGCGCCTTCTTCGGCGCGGCGCTCTTGGAGGTGCCCTTGGTCGCAGCGGGCTTCTTCGCGGGGGCCGGCTTCTTGCGCGCGGTGGTAAGCGCCGCTCGGGTCTTGGGACCGACGATGCCGTCCGCCGCGAGGTGCCGCGACTTCTGGAACGCGATCACGGCCTTCTTCGTGGCCGGGCCGAACACGCCGTCGATGGGACCGGGGTTGAAGCCGAGCGCCTTGAGCTGGCTCTGGAGATCCCTGACCGAGTTGCCGGATGCGCCGGACGAGACCGTCCCGCTCGAAGTGACCTTCATCTGAGACATCCCCTTGGAGAGTGGAAACGACTCAGTTTACGCACGAACTGGGAGTGCTGTTTCTGTGCGTGGGTGTGGTTGTAAAGCGCGCTGTCAGCGGCTCTCAGGGGCGAAGGGGCTGCTCCCCTCTGAAGCGCACATCGCCGCACCAGCGAATGGAGCGGCCGTGCCTCAGCCCGAAGAAAATGCACGCGCGGGATCAGGCGCGATGCCCCGGCCGCGATTCCCCTGATTTTCCGCGGCAATTACGACGCTTTTCGGAACGCTCAGACCCGCTCGGCGAGGCAGACGGAGAAGTAGCCCTGCTCGTCGGTCCACCACTCGCGGATCATCATTCCGGCATCGGCGAGCTCGTTCTCCACGGTCTCCGGCCGGAACTTGGTGGAGACCTCGGTGCGCATCCGTTCGCCGTGCTCGAAGTGCGCGGTCATCCCCAGCTCCGGGACCAGCACGCGCTCTTTGTGCCGCGCCTCCAGCAGCATCTCGATCCACGAGTGCTCTTCGTTCCAACGCGCGACATGCCGGAAATGATCCGGGATGAAGCGCGCGTGGAGCTCGCGGTTCAGCACGCTGAGCACGTTCAGGTTGAACTCCGCCGTCACCCCGCGCGAGTCGTTGTACGCCTGAAACAGCACCGAGCGATCCTTCACCAGATCCGCCCCGAGCAAGAGCCACTCGCCCGGCCGAAGGTTCGCGGAGAGCTGCCGATAGAAAAGCCGCCGCTGATCAGGCTTCAGATTTCCGATCGTGCTGCCGAGGAACGCGACCACGCGCCGGCCGGTCTGCGGAAGCCGGTACAGGTGGCGTTCGAAGTCGCCGACGACGCCGTGCACGTACAGGCCGGGATAGCGCGCGCTGATCCGGCTCGCTGCCTCGACGAGGAACGGCTCGCAGACATCGAACGGGACGAAGGCCTCGAGCCTGCCGCGCTCGCGCATCGCGTCGATCAGCGTGAGCGTCTTCTCCGACGTCCCGCTGCCCAGCTCCACCAGCACGTTCGCCTGAGTGCGCCTGGCGATGTCAGCCGCGTGCGCTCGTAGGATCTGCAGCTCGCAGCGGGTGGGGTAGTACTCGGGCAGCCGGGTGATCTCGTCGAACAGCGCCGAGCCGCGCGCGTCGTAGAACCACTTCGGGGTGAGCTCCTTGGGGCTGCCGCCC
The DNA here is from genome assembly GCA_045802665.1 of Myxococcaceae bacterium. GTDB lineage: Bacteria > Myxococcota > Myxococcia > Myxococcales > Myxococcaceae > JBJMQN01. Next base: position 6,996 of record JBJMQN010000735.1, read on the forward strand.
AGGCCCGCGCGGGCTTCGCGCAGGAGCTGATCTCTCGCCTGCAACGGCGTCCAGCAGACGTCGATCCGCGGTGAGGATGGGTCCTGCTCTTCTCTGTGATGAACGATCATGTTGGTCCCTGCAAGCCTCACGCGTCCCGAGCGCACCGGAGCCCGGCGAAGATGTGGCGGCGGATGGGGTAGTCCCAGTTGCGGAAGGACGCCCGGATCGCGGACGGGTGCGTCGCCCACGACCCGCCTCGCAGCACGCGGTGCTTGCCGTCGAAGAAGGCCTCCGAGTACTCGCGGTACGGATACGCGCGGAACCCCGGGTAGCCGTCGAACACGGTGGCGCACCACTCCCAGACCGAGCCGAAGAGGTCTTCCACCCCGAAGTCGCTCGCGCCGTCCGGCCGGGTGCCCACCGGTTGCGGGGCGAAGCTGTGGTCGGTCCCGTCGTGCCAGAGATCTCCCGCCTCGCGCGGCGCGGTCTTCGCGGCGAGCTCCCACTCGGCTTCCGTCGGCAGGCGCTTTCCGGCCCAGCGCGCGTACGCCTCGGCCTCGTGGAAGCTGAGGTGCTGCACCGGCTCCTCCAGCGGCAGCGGCTCCACGTGACCGAAGCGCTTCCGCCAGAACTTCCCGTTGCCCTCGGAGATCCAGTACGCCGGATGCTCCAGCCCCTCGCGCTTGCAGTGGGCGAACCCGGTCTGGCTCCAGAAGCCCGCGTCGCGGTAGCCGCCGTCCTCGATGAAGGCCACGAACTCGCCGTTGGTGACCGGATGGCGGTCCATGAAGAACGGCGCCACCGTCACCTGATTCACAGGCTGCTCGTTGTCGTACGCGATGGACAGCTCGCATCCGCGAACGAGTCGTCCGCCCTCGTGGAACGCCTCGCCGCGGTCCGCCGCTCGAAGCAGCCTGGGCTTCAGCTTCGGTGCGAGCGCATACGGCTCATCCATCGCCTGCAACGCCGCGAGCACGGTCTCCGCGTGCTGGTGCTCGTGCTGCAACACCATCCAGTAGACGCGGCCGCCCGCGGTCAATGGGTTCTCGTTCTCGAACGGCTGGACATCGAGCAGCTCCAGCGCGCGCCTGCGGACCTCCGCCGCGTAGACGTACGCCTCATGCGGGCCGAGGAGATTCAGCTCACCGCGGACCGCGCGCGGGTTGGCGATGGCGTCGTAGAGCTGCTCGTTGGAGTCCGGCAGCACCCGGCTGCCACCGAGCGCGCGCACCAGCCACTGCTCCTCGTAGTTCGCCACGTGCGCGAGGTCCCAGACGACGGGCGAGAGCAGCGGTGTGTACTGGGTCTGGAGCTGGCGCTCTGACAGCGGCGCGAGCAGCTCCAGCATCCGCGCCCGGCTCTGCTCCAGCGCGCGACGAATCGCATCCGCCAACGCACGCGCTGATGGCGCGACCTGCTTTCCCCCGTCCATCTCCCCCCCACGCCCGATCTTCAGGACGCACAGGTAGGCATGGCGCGCGCGCGGCGTAAGGCCCGCTGTTGCCGATCAGACGGCCCGTTCCCAGGCCCGTTCCGAGGATGTCGCCTGCTGGCCGGTTGAGCCGGATCGCACGGCCGCAGCCGGAGCTTTAGCGCGGGTCAGCCATCTGTTCGGCAGGGCGTGTTCGCGAGAACGCCTCGCGCGCCGCCGCTTTGCGGAACCGCTCCAGCCCGCGCCGCTGCTTCTGCGCCCGCTCGATCAGCGCGTCGTAGTCCAGGATCTGAAGCTCGCTGTCGGTGCGCGCCAGCATCTTGAGCACGCGCCACTCCTCCAGCTTGGCGGTGACCGCGACGAAGAGCCCTTCGAGATCTTCCATCCGCGAGAGCGGGTCGTACTTGAGATCCAACTTGAGCCGCGACGCCCTCTCGCCGGCGCTCGCGAACGCGGTCTTCGTGAGCGCGGGCTTTCCGCCCAGCGCGCGCAGAACCTTCAGCAACGCGGCGCGATCTTCTCGCACCTCTTCGGTGGTCTGGAGCAGGAACGCCCCGAGCGCGGTTCCACGATTGCGCCTCGCCGCTTGCCGGAATCGGCTGAGCCCCGCCTGGCTTCCCGCGAAGTGATCCTGCAGGTACTTCTTCAAGTAGTGCTCGCTCATTGCTGACCTGCCTTCTGGAGAAAGCCATCCAGCGCCGCATTGAAGGCGTCCGGATGGCTCATGTACGGGAGGTGTCCCGCGCCTTTGATGATCACGAGCTCCGCGCCCGGAATCGCACGCGCGACCTTCTCTGCTGACCGCAACGGCACCACGCGATCTCTGTCCCCATGAATGATCAGCGCGGGGGTGCTCAACTTCGACAACTCAGACATGAGCTCGGTGGAGAGGATGTCTTTGAGCCTGCGGCCCATCTCGCCGGGCGTGATGCGTCGCGCTTCGCGAACGATCTCCGCTCGTGCGAGTGACCCGAGATTCCGTCCGCCCAGAATCCTCGCCACCGCCGGTGCGAAGAGGTAACCGAACGGCAGCCGCACCTTCATCGCCGTCTGCGCGAGCATGGCGCCCTTGCGGATTTCGTCCTTGCACGCGACGGGACTCACCAGCACCAGCGCGTTCAGCCTGTTGGGATTGCGAAGCGCGAACTCCAGCGCGACGAGGCTCCCGTACGACGAGCCGCAGAGAGAAAACTGTGGCGGCAGCACCGGCGCGTCTGCCAGCGCCCGGGTATTGAACTGAAGCGGAGAGAGTCCCCGGGGCGTGCACAGCGGCGGCGTCCAGAACAGAAAGCGGTGCTCACCGGAGATCGCTCGCAGCGGCGCGAACGACCGGCCCGAAGCGCCAAGCCCCGGCAAGCAGACCACGGTGCGCGAGTGCTCGGGGCAGCCCCCGGGCACGGTGAAGAGCCTGACCTCCGCGCTCTCGACTCCGCTCCGGCGGCCATCGACGATGAACGTGTCACACGGCAGCTCGTAGCCGGTCTGAACGTCCGCCTCGCGAGGCACCAGCTTCGTGCGAGGAGTCACGCGGGTGCCCATCGCCTGCTCAAGCATGGCACGCCCTCACGAGCAGCGACCGCACGCGGTTCGCGACGTCGTTCCGGAAGCTGATCAGCTCGGCGTGGGACGCGGTTCTCTTCGGCGGAGCCAGCGCCTCGCCCAGGTGAAAGCGGAACTGAAAAGGCAGCGGCAGAGGAACCGCGAGCGGCGCCCGATAGCGCTCGAAACCCCCGGAGAGCTTCATCCGTGGCTCGCCGAAAACGAACGCGTGGTCCGGACCAAAACCCGCGAACGGAATCACCGGCACCCCTGTCCGCGCCGCGCAGCGCACGAAGCCCAGCGCCCGCTCCCACCGAAGCGCGTACTTCGCCTCCGGGGCCTTGAAGACCTCGCGGGCGCCCCCCGGGTAACAGACGACGAGCTCCCCTCGCGCGAGCGCCTCCTCCGCGTTCTTTGGCGTCCCCTCGACTCCGCCCAGCAGCGGCATCAACTCCCGCGTCACCGGCGACCGGAAGAACGCCTTGTCCGCGAGCCCAATCGGATAGCGGCCGGTGTGCTTGCGCAGAAGCCAGAAGAAGACCGGCGTGTCGTAACCGTAGACGCCGTGGTTGCCGACCAGCATCACGGGCCCATCGGGGATGTGGTGAGCGCCAATCAGCTTCGCGCGGTGGTACCGGGCGAGATAGCCCGCCGCGCGTTCGGCGAACTGGAGCACCCGCGATGTCGGCTTCTCTTCACGGACCGCCGTTTCGAAATCCGAAAGCACGAACGGAACTTAGGAACGGGCGCGTAAAGTGACCGGCCAGCATGGGACTCGCGATCATCGTTCACGGCGGAGCGGGCAATACCTCGCCTGATGATCGCGGCGCCGAGAATGCGAAAGGCTGCCTGGCTGCCGCGGAGGCGGGCTTTCGGGTGTTGAAGCAGGGTGGCAGCGCGCTCGATGCGTGCGTGGTCGCGGCGATGGCGCTGGAGGACGACCCGCTCTTCAACGCGGGCACCGGCGCTGTGCTGAACGAAGACGGCGAAGCGGAGCTCGACGCGTCCGTGATGGACGGCGAGACGTTGAACGCTGGCGCGGTGGCGCTGGTGAAGACGGTGAAGAACCCGGTCGTCCTCGCACGCAAGGTGATGGAGCAGAGCGGGCATGTGCTGCTCGCAGCCGAAGGCGCTGAACGATTCGCGCGCAGCGTGGGCATCGCGGCGATCGAGAACCGGCTGCTCGTGACGGAGAGAGCTCTGGAGCGTTGGCGGAAGGGCAAGACGCCTCACGGCCCCAGCGGCCACGGCACCATCGGCGTCGCGGCAACGGACGCGCGCGGTCAGGTGGCGGCGGCGACCTCCACGGGCGGGACGTCCAACAAGCGCGCAGGGCGCATCGGCGACTCGCCGCTCATCGGTTGCGGCACGTACGCAGATTCGACGGCGGGCGCTGCGTCAGCGACGGGGCACGGCGAATCGATCATCAAGGTCACGCTCACGAGGCATCTGGTTGATCTGCTTCGCGCGGGCGTCTCGGTGAAGGAGGCGTGCGACAGAGCGGTGGTCGCGCTCGGAAAAGTGAAGGGCGATGGTGGTGTCATCGCCGTCACTCCCTCGGGCGAAGTCGGGTTCGCGTTCAACACCCAGCGGATGAACCGGGCGTTCCTTACCGATCGTCAAGCAGGCAGCGGCTATCTCGCCGACTAATTCTGCAATTACCTGTTTGGCCGGTGGTGTCTTGTTTTGTTTAGACAAGAAATGCCGTCTGGTTTATGAGTGCGGCCGCTTCAGCTCTCCCCCAACCCGTACGAGGCTTCATTTTCATGTCCCTTGAGCAGGAATTCCGCGAAGTCGTCCGCCGAGAAGTCGCCGCCGAGCTGGCCCCGGTGCGCGATCTCCTCGAGCAGCTGCAGAACTCTTCCCAGCAGCTCTCGATGCTGACCCAGCTCGCCGAACGCCTCGCGCCCCTCCTCGGCGTGAACGCCTCCTTCACCACCCAGCCCCGCCGCCGCGGCCGTCCTCCGGGGAGCGGAGCGCGGACGCTCGCGCGTGCTGCACGTCCGGCGTCGTCCGGCACCGGCGCGCGCCGTGGCCCGAAGCCCGTGAACAACCGGCCGTGCGCGATCATCGGCTGCCACCGGCCGTCCCGCACCAAGGGCTACTGCGCGGCGCACTACCAGAAGCTCCGCAACCTCGCGAAGACCAACCGGCTCCCGTCGGATTGGAAGGACTTCGCGGATCCGCACTCGGTGAAGGACCTCGTCCTCCCGAGAGGCCGCGCTGCGTCCAAGGCGCTCAAGTCCGGCAAAGAGTAAGCCGAGCAACCAGGCTCGAAGCACGAGCACTGGCACTGCCGGCATGAGAGAGTGCGCCGGCGTCGAGATCCGCTCGACGCTCAACGCCGGACGCTCATCGCTTCAATGAATCGCCGCGAATTCGAGAACAGCATCCACGTGGACCTGGCCCCCGGTGAGACCTACGGCGGCTACCTCCAGCTCGACAAGGTTCTGAACGCGCAGGCGCCGAAGAGCGATCCGCCGAACCACGACGAGCTGCTCTTCATCATCCAGCACCAGACGTCCGAGCTCTGGATGAAGCTGCTCATCCACGAGCTCACCGCGATCGTGAAGTTCATCCGCGCGGACCAGCTCGACTCGTCCTTCAAGTCGTTCTCCCGCGTCGCGCACATCCAGAACATGCTCTTCGAGCAGTGGGCCGTGCTGGAGACGATGACGCCGTCCGAGTATCTGCAGTTCCGCGGCGCGCTCGGCAAAGCGTCCGGCTTTCAGTCCTTCCAGTACCGCGCGATCGAATTTCTGCTCGGCAACAAGGACAGCAATGCGCTGCTGCCGCATCGGCACACGCCGGAGATTCACGGCTGGCTGGAGAAGCTGCTCCACTCGCCCTCCGTCTACGACGAGTTCCTGCGCTACCTCGCGCGCCACGGCCATCCGATTCCGAAAGAGCTCGTGGAGCGGGACTTCTCGCAAGCCTACGAGCGGCGCGCGGAGGTCGTGGCGGTGTTCAAGAAGATCTACGAGAACACCGAGGCGCACTGGAACGAGTACGAGATGGCGGAGAAGTTGGTCGACGTCGAGGAGCGCTTCCTGCTCTGGCGCTTCCGCCACATGAAGACCGTGCAGCGGATTATCGGGTTCAAGACGGGAACCGGCGGTAGCTCCGGTGTGGGCTTCCTCAAGAAGGCACTGGACCTGACGTTCTTCCCCGAGCTGTGGGATGTGCGCACGGAACTGGAAGTCGCACCGCGCTAATAGACTGCGGAGCCTATGCGGCCCGGTTCGCCCACCTTCGAGTCTGCACATTTTCTGTGCTACCGCATCTACGACATCGCGAACGAGATTGATCTGCGCGCGGCGGAGAAGCTGCTCCAGACGGACACGCGGCGCCTCAAGCTCTCTCGCGAGAACTCGCAGTATCTGCTCCTGCCGAACCCGCCGGTCACGCTGCACCTCGGGCAGAAGGAGCTCGTGCTGTCGTCAGGCGCGGTCATGGTCGAGGCGACCGCGCGGATCTTCGAGCACGGAGCGGGCTCCATCATCATCAAGGTCCCGATTCCGCGCGGCACGTCGATGGAGGACGTGATCCCGCTCGCGGACGAGCTCTTCGACAGCAAAGCGGTGGACGCGCTCGGGCTGCAGCTCATGAACCGGCTCCGCGCGGACATCCAGTCCGCCTGCGAAGAGCCGCACCTCTGGGAAGAGAACGAGACGTACACGGTGCTGTTCGCGGAGCGCTTAGGCGAAGGCTTCGACGTGCAGGAGATCCCCAACCGCCCCGAGCTCGCGCGGCTGCTCATCGGCGAACGCGGCGGCACCCCTCTGTCGGAGCGCGAGACCGCCGCGGTCACCAGCTCGCGCTTCAGCTACCGGAACGACGACCTCGCGGTGATCGACTGGAACAGCGCCTTCGTCTGCGAGCCCTCCGGCAGCACGGACATTCCGGATCTCCTGGAGATCTGCAACGCGCAGCTGCTCGAGTTCCGCTACTACGACGCCCAGCTGGACAGGCTCCTGCTCCGCATCTACGAGGACATGCAGAAGGAGCGCGGCCGGAAGCGCAGCCGCATCTGGCGCAGCCCCTACAAGGCGATGACGCGGAGCGTGCTGCAGACGCTGCTCGAGATGAGCGAGTTCATCGAACGCGTTGAGAACTCGCTCAAGATCATCGGCGACTTCTATCTGGCCAAGGTCTACGAGGCGGCGGTGCGGAGGCTTCGCATCCCGGTCTGGCAGGGCTCGGTGACGCGCAAGCAGCAGCTGCTGTCTGAGACGTACGAGCTACTCAAGGGTGAGGTGGACACCGCCCGGGCGCTGACGCTGGAGACGGCGGTGGTGGTGCTGATCGTGACGGAGATAGCGCTCGCCATCTGGCGGCATTGATCACCCCTGGACTCGCGGCGCA